>JANLXV010000364.1:0-4545 GCA_031365305.1 Chitinophagaceae bacterium | reverse complement strand
GGCAAGTTTAGTGAAGCCTATATCTACTTCAACAATACCTGGGGCACAGGTGCATTGGCAAATGCAAAACAAATGCAAAGCTTATTAGCATAGTAAATATTTTTATTTTTCATTTGTAACATAAGCTTATAAAAGAGATTTTTGCAAGATGCTATCTTTATAAAAATTATACAATGAAAATGTTTTTGAGGATTAAAAGTGTAATTGCAATCGCTATACTATTTGCAGCCATACATACACAGGCTCAAACTAATAAAAACTGGAATAGCAAACAATTGATGGAGCCGTCTGAATTGGCAAGCCTGCTAAGCGCAAAAAAAACATTACCGCTCATTATAAGTGTTGGCCCCGGCGCCTATATTGCACATTCTGTCAGCATAGGCCCGGTAGACAATGCTGATGGCGTAGAAAAATTAAAAAAAGAATTAGGCAACCATACAACAGAAACAAAAATAGTGCTCTACTGCGGCTGTTGCCCTTTTGAACATTGCCCCAATGTAAGGCCCGCCATTGAAGCCCTTAAAGCCATGCACTTTACCAATTATTATTTGCTTAATCTTTCTACTAATATCAAAACAGACTGGATAAACAAAGGGTACCCGGTAATGAAACTTTGATTGAGTTTAGAAAATATTAATGTATTAAAATACTTCACCAGTAATTTCCGTTAAGATTCGTTTGACAAAGGTTGCTAATAGTTAAAAGGCCGGGAGTGCGTTGGTAAATTGCGACTCGTATTTCAAAAAGTGAAGGCCTTGCGCCGTATACTCAGGTAATGTTTTAAAACTTTTTATTACAGGTTAGATGCTTTTACTGATAAGCTTGAGCCAATAGTCGTGGTTACATGGCCCACGAAACAACTCTTATAGAATCTCTCTTTATAAAATATTTTGATTTGACTTATGTCTCTTGCAAATCAGTTTGTCCAATGTAAAATCTCGCCTTTAAAATTGTGTAGTTTTCATTTATTGATATTGAAATTATTTTTTTTAAAGTGCCTAACTTTATTTTCCCCGTTGTAAAGCCTCCAGGAGACAGGTCAGGCGGTATGCAAGACAATCATATTTATTTTTTAAACTTTTATCCACGCCCACCAAGCACACGCCCCAGTAAATCGCCGGCTCCTCCAAATCCTCGTCCGCCACCCAATAAACCTCCAAGAAGGCCGCCACTGTTACCACCAAGTAAACTGCCAAGCCCACCTAAAAGGCCGCCACCACTTCCACCGCTACCAGGCATTATACCACTACCACTTCCGCCAAGTAAACCACCCAGTCCGCCAAGCAACCCTCCTCCTCCGCTGTTGCCTCTCCGGCCACTCAACATTTTAGCTAACAGCATTGGGCCTATAATACCAAGCGCACTTTTAATTAACGAATTGCTGTTTATACCTGCGCCTTTAAGCTTATCACCAAAACCAAGCGACTCTAAAAAATTGTGCGGCGTGGTTTGCTCCGCTTCAATAGCTTCTGCATGTTTCGGCGCTTCCTGTACGGCTGTTTTTGTAAACTGGTTCAGCAAAGAGAACTGCTCCTGATTTACACCAAGATATTGGGCTATTTTTTCTACGTTTTGTTTTTCTTCCTCAGAATAAGACTGATCAGATTCTGCAAAAGCAATTACATCACTCACTAATGAAAACCTGAGTTCACTCGTTTTTAAAACATTCAGGCAACGTTTAAGATCTTCATCACTAACCTCTGTTGAAGCCGCCTTTGTTATAATGCCGGTTTGCTCCTGCGATAAATTAGCTGACTCGCACAGCGCTTCAATGTATTGTATTTCTTCTTCGCTGGCACTGCGGTCTGCTGTTGCTATTGAAGCTATCGCACCAAGATAGGCGCCTTTTTCTTCATCACTATAGCCTTCGAGGATAGTTGTTGTTTGTTCCATAATTTATTTGATTGTTTGGGTTAAATTAAAATACCAATAGCATATCAAGGAAAATCATGCCATGTCTTTTTAAGAAATTTAATATTCAAAGTCCTTTTTCTTAATGATCAAATGGTACTGATATAATTTTTAAACATTGAAGCAACAAGCGTGAATTTGATAGCGATCAATGATATCTTAATTCTCATCAAATGCTCTTAAAGTATGCTATAGTAGTTTTTGGGCTAACGCTTAATGTTTTTTACTTTACATCCTTTAATTTTCTTGCGCATGTATAATCTCCCTTATTTTAAAGAAGACAACGAAACCTTAATTTATGAATTTATACATGCACACCCTTTTGCGTTTTTAGCAGGATGCGATAGTAACAACAAGCCTGTTGCTACACAGGTGCCTGTATTTATTGAGCAGGAGAATGAGAGAAAAATACTGCGGGGTCATATCATGAAGAACACTGACCACCATAAAGCCTTTATGGCAAACCCCAATGTATTAGTTGTTTTTACAGGGCCGCATACTTATGTTAGCGCTACATGGTACAGCGATCCGCACCAGGCCTCCACGTGGAATTATATGAGCGTGCATGCCAAAGGTGTTCTTACATTTTTAGATGAAAAGGGTTTAAAGGAGGTGTTGCGAAAAACCACCTTGCATTTTGAAAATCATGACACACATTCTGCAACGGTATTTGATAATCTTGCGGTTGACTATAAACAAAAATTGATGAAAGCTATTGTAGCGTTTGAAATTGAGGTTAAAGAATTTGATAACGTGTTTAAATTAAGTCAAAACCGTGACCACGCCAGCTACGACAACATCCAACAAAAATTAAATACAGGAGATAGCGATGCAAAATCTATAGCCTGTGAAATGGCTAAAAGAACAGCCGGCTTATTTCCTGGAGGAGCAGAAAAAGACAGCAAAAAGTTAAGACCTTAAAGCCCGCCCTGCTTTTGTCATTTATCGTGTGGATTTATACCATCGGGATAATGAATGATAAAATAAGTGAGCTTTGTATTTTGTAAGTTGAATATAATGTTGTTTTTTGCCATCGTTTTATTACAATGGTTCTACTCATCTGTGTAAACGCCTTTACATAATAGCTGCAACCTATACGCCTTTCCGTTTATTACTCTTTAGAAAACTATGCATGAAAACATGGTCGCATGTTTTCAGTAGTAAACTCATTTTCATCTTTAACTTTTAATTTTTTACAACATGGAAAAGCTTAAAATCTGTTTTGATAAAATATTACCAAAAGATTTAAACCGGCCAAGAGGTGGCATTATTATCCCGCCTTCAGCAGGCGATCATTCACGCTCGGAGCATCCCACAAGGATGGCGCTGGAGAAAAAAAAGCTTTGGGTAAATGGCTCTGTCCTGCGGGTAAAATTTATGGAAGGCACTTCGGCCCAACATGATATTGTTAAACAATTTGCACCGGAATGGAGTGAATATGGCAACATCAAGCTTGAATTTAATGATTCACCGGAAGCTGAAATACGCATTGCCTTTCGGGACGATGGCGCATGGTCGTACATAGGTACAGATTGCCTGAACATACCAAGAGATACACATACTATGAATTTTGGCTGGCTGGATAAAGGCGTTGTATTACACGAATTTGGCCACGCTTTAGGCATGATTCACGAACACCAAAACCCTTTGGGCGGTATTAAGTGGAACAGGGCTAAAGTGTATCAGGACCTCGGCGGCTCGCCCAACTTTTGGGACAAGGCCACAGTAGACCATAACATGTTTGAAACCTACAATATTGACCAGATCAACGGTACAGCAGTGGATAAAAAATCTATCATGTTGTACTTTATACCAAACGAATGGACAACAGATGGTTTCTCTTCAGAAGAAAATACAGAGCTTTCTCAAACTGATAAAACATTTATTGGTGATAGCAAAAACTATCCTTTAGAGGCCAAACCTGAAAAAGAAATAGACTTAAAAATCTCCAAAGCGAAAGCTGCGGATGGCAGCATTGAAAAGCCCGGCGAAGAAGATGTATTCGCTTTCAATGTACTTACAAAAGGACGGTATGAGATTCAGACCAAAGGCAAAACCGATGTGCTGATGAATTTATATGGGCCTGGTAACAAAACGAAATTTATTGCATCAGATAACGATAATGGCGCAAGGCTAAATGCCAAACTTTTGGTTGATCTTTTGCCCGGCAGGTATTTTATACAGCTAAGGCATGTAGATAGCTTGAATGGTACAGGCACGTATAAAGTTTACGTGAGCAAAAAAAGAAAACCAGCCGGCACTTAGGTTATTTATTTTTGTGTTAGGTTGGTAAATGTGACTAATGAATCCTAACAAAACCCAGGTAGTTATTGCCGGTGCAGGCCCTACCGGCCTTACTTTGGCTGCGCAGTTAATGCGTTATAATATTTCTTTTATCATCATCGAAAAAAATGATCACACCACTCCTCTTTCAAAAGCAGTTGTGGTACAGGCCCGCACGCTTGAAATATTTAATGATATGGGCCTGGCTGATAGAGCCATTGATGAAGGCCGTATGACGACTGCCCTCAATGCTTTTTACAAAGGCAAACTAAAAGTTAATGTAGACCTTGCCGGGTTAGGCAATGGCTTAAGCGCATTCCCTTTTGCGCTTTCATTGGAGCAAAGCAAAAC
>JANLXV010000353.1:0-1609 GCA_031365305.1 Chitinophagaceae bacterium | reverse complement strand
CTCTTTTATTTCCTGCATACGATCAATATCATTATTTCCACCACTTACAATACATACAACAGTCTTCTCCCTGATCTCATCTTTATAATGATCAAGTGCGGCAACTGATAATGCGCCGGCAGGTTCAACTACAATAGCATCATCATTGTAAAGTTGTAAAATAGTGCTGCAAATTTTTCCTTCCGGCACAAGGTGCATATCATCCAGCACCTCTTTGCAAATAGGAAATGTAATATCGCCAACACGCTGCACTGATGCACCGTCTACAAACCTTTCAATATGTGGCAGAGTAACGGGGTGCCCGGCATTTAATGCTTCCTTCATTGATGGCGCTCCTTCAGGCTCAAGGCCAATTAGTTTAGTGTTAGGAGACATACTTTTAAAATATGTACCAACACCACTGCATAAGCCACCACCACCAATAGGGATAAATAAATAATCAATGTTTTTAAGGTCTTCTAAAATTTCTACGCCAACCGTGCCCTGCCCTTCAATAATTTTTGCATCATCAAAAGGCGGGATAAAGCTCATTTCATTTTCGATGGTATAGGCTTTTGCAGCGATAGCACAGTCATCAAAGGTGTCGCCTACCAATACTACTTTTATAAAATCTTCCCCAAACATTTTAGTTTGATTTACTTTTTGATTTGGGGTGATAACGGGCATAAATACCACGCCTCTAACATTAAGCTTTTTACAACTGTAGGCAAAACCCTGCGCATGATTTCCGGCGCTTGCGCATACAACGCCTTTTTTTAAAATATCAGCAGCCAGGCAACTCATCATGTTATATGCACCACGTAATTTATAAGACCGGACTACCTGCAGATCTTCTCTTTTTAAATAGATATTACAATTGTATTTTTTTGAAAGATGATGATTGTAATTTAATGGTGTGCGGTTGATGATCTTTTTTAAACGTTCTGCAGCCTTTACAAAATCAAATTTTTTTGCGAGTAAAGATGTAGTGATTTGTTCACCGTTATTAACATCTGTTAGATCAGGCTGCGTAGTAGTTTCGATCATGTGTTCTCTGTTTACAAATTATTTAGAAGCAGACTGGTTTTCCGGTCTCAGGCTTCTAACGGTTTTGCCTGCCTGCCATAATTCACTATCACGTAATTCTTTTAACTCTACTTCAAGTTTTTCACGATAGTCTGCTTTACTGTTGCTATCTATAGACCGCTGACTTTCCTTACCGGCAGCTACGCTTTCGTACAATTCTTTAAAAACTGGGGCTGTTGCATCCCTGAATTTTTTCCACCAGTCTAATGCACCACGCTGGGCTGTTGTTGAGCAGTTGGCATACATCCAATCCATGCCATTTTCAGCAACAAGCGGCATCAATGATTGTGTGAGCTCTTCAACTGTTTCATTAAACGATTCGCTGGGAGAATGCCCTTTATCACGAAGCACCTGGTATTGTGCGGCAAAAATGCCTTGAATAGCGCCCATTAATGTACCTCTTTCACCAGTTAGATCACTGTATACTTCTTTCTTAAAATTTGTTTCGAATAGATAACCACTGCCAACTGCAATACCGAGTGCAATCACTTTTTCAAAAGCTTTTCCTGTAGCATCCTGGAAAATGGCATAAGAGCTGTTGAGC
>JANLXV010000344.1:0-6230 GCA_031365305.1 Chitinophagaceae bacterium | reverse complement strand
ATTTTGGAAGACAGTTATCCCTTAGGTGTGGCAAGCGGGCTTCGCCAGGCTTATGTTTTAATAAAGAAGAATAACATTGCCAGGTCGGCAGCATTTCATTTTAATGCATTTAAAAAAGATACTGTTGCTAAACGGCAGGTGTATATATTCATGATCGGAGAGTCGTCAAGATATGACCGGTGGGGCATTAATGGCTATAATAGAAACACATCTCCAAAACTAAACCAAAGAAGAAACCTGGTAGTGTTTAACAATGCAGTGGCAGGGTGTAATTTAACCTGGATGTCAGTACCGCAAATGATTACCCGGGCAAATCCTGATAATATTGATCTGCAATTTAAAGAAAAAAGTTTGCTGGCTGCTTTTAAAGATGCAGGGTTTAAAACCTTTTGGTTGAGCAACCAGACAGATAAAGATATTTTCTGGTCGGGGAGTATTACGATGCATGCCAAAACCGCAGATGTAAGCATTTTTTCTCCTACTAATACACCCAATTTTGAAACGGTAAACTATATTGACGGAAGGCTGCTACCGCTTTTAGACAGTGTAATTAAAAACGACAACAAGAACATGTTTATTGTTATTCACACCATTGGCAACCATTGGGTTTACAGCTCAAGATACCCGAAAGCCTTTGATCATTTTACACCTTCAGGCTATGGCAAAGAGGTGAACCCTTTCTCTGGTAAAAACAAAAACGAGATTTCAAACGCTTATGATAACAGCGTTCTTTATGCAGACTATATTATTGATAGTGTTATAAGTACTGTAGAAAAACACAATGCCGTTTCAACAGTCACGTTTTTAGCAGATCATGGAGAGGACTTGTTTAACAGGGATCAGCATAAGCTGGATGTTCATTTGCGTCCATCCATCAACACTTTGCACGTGCCGTTCTTCGTTTGGAGATCGGATGAATATCAGCAGATATTTAAAGAAAAGAGTGATGAATTACTAAAACATAAGTCGCATAAATTAGGGCCGGAAAATACATTTTATACCCTTTTAGATATAGCCAATATTTCTTTCTATGGTTTTGATTCAACCAAAAGTATTTGCAATCCTTCGTTTATCGAAAGCGCTCAGAAATATTATAAAAATGAATCAAAGGCGTCCAGGTATTTTTCAGAGCTGAAGGACTAAATTATGCTTGCCAGCTTTAAGGCTATGCAATAGTTCTAAATAATGTAGGAGCAGGATACATTAAGCCTCAGGCAGATTTAAACAATCTTCCCGAATAGCACTAAAAATATTATCAATTTATTCTTGCAATTTACTATTACGCACTATACTTTTACTTCCCTGCAAATCCCTTTATTTTAATACCTCGCTAATCTTCCCGGTTAAAATAAAGTGCTGGGTTTGTGCACTATACCTGCTGAACACTTACACTAATCATGCTATTTTATGTATGCTTCTAAAGTAAATTTTCAACACAATTTTTTTTAATTAAAAACACACAATTATGAAAACAAAATTTCTTTCGCATGTAGCAGCGTTGGCAGTATTAACCCTATATGTGTCTTCCTGCGATAAGTTACATCCGCATTTTTGCCCGGATGAAAATGATGGTAAAATATCGGTAAAAGTTTATGCCGAGCATTTGAATAATCCCCGTGGTATAAAATTTGGGCCAGATGGTAATTTGTATGTTGCCGAAGGAGGCGTTGGTGGTAAAAATTCCACCGCCGGGCAATGCGACCAGGTAATACCACCCGTTGGCCCTTATACCGGCAGCCCCAATGGCTCACGCATTTCAATGATCACCGAAACCGGCAGGCGCACTGTTGTTGCCTCACAACTTCCCTCCAGCCAAAATGCCTTTGGCGATATCAGTGGCGTAGGAGATGTGACTTTTATTGATAACCAGTTGTATGCCGTACTCTCCGGAGCCGGCTGTTCGCATGGCGTGGCCGGTACACCCAACGGCGTTATTAAAGTAAGCAATACGGGTTACTGGTCTATGGTGGCAGATCTTAGCGCTTACCTTCATGCCAATCCCGTTCAACACCCGGAAGAAGATGATTTTGAACCCGATGGAGACTGGTATAGCATGACAAGTGTTTGGGGAGATTTATATGCCATAGAAGCCAATCATGGCGAGTTGGTGAAGGTTACAAAGAGTGGCAATGTTAGCCGTGTTGTTGATTTTTCAGCTACAGAAGGACACATTGTGCCGACAGCTATGGTTTATCATGATGGCTATTTTTACGTTGGTAATCTTAATCCTTTTCCCATTGTAGACGGAGGCTCAAATATTTATAGAGTGTCTATGGATGGCAAGCTCAGTGTATTTGCCAGCGGCTTTACCACGGTGCTTGGTGTAGCTTTTGACAATCACGACAGGTTATATGTGTTACAAAATACAACCGGCAACCTGTTTCCAACACCAGGCTCAGGCAATGTGGTACGGGTTGATAAAGCAGGCAACAGGGAAGTTATTGTTACCGGGCTTAACCTGCCAACAGCTATGACCTTTGATCACAAGGGAAAGCTCTATATTTCAAACTGGGGCTTTGGCCCGCAGGCACTTGGTGGCGGACAAATATTGCAGGTAACTTTAAAAGATTGTGAGGATCATGATCTTAAGTTTTCTCCAATTAATAAGTAACCGGGGTTTTTAGTTTAGGTTGCCAACCCTTTGGAGGTTGGCAACCTTTTAACCAGGTTTTTTCTTACGATTTTCCAGGTAGTAATGCCATAAAAAATAAGTGGCAAGAGAACGTAATGGTTTCCATCGTTCAGCAAACTGTATCATCTCATCTTTTGTTGTTGTACTGGTTAATGCTTTCATGGTATTAACTACAGCAATATCTCCCACCGGAAAAATATCTTTCGCCTGCAAGGCAAACATCAGGTAAATATCAGTTGTCCAGTTTCCAATGCCTTTAATAGCCGTAAGTTGTTTCCTGATGTCCGGATCTTCCAGGTCCTGTAAACTTTCAAGATCAATTTGGTGATGCCGTATAGCCGTTGAAAGTTCCCGCAGATACTTTGATTTTTGCCGGCTTATCTGGCAATTGCGCATTTCATCATCGGTAAGTTTTAATATTTCCGCTGGTGTGAACGCTTTTAAATAACTGTTGAGTTTTACAAAATGTGCGTTAGCAGAAGCAAGGCTCACCTGCTGTTCTAGGATTATTTTAGATAAGGTAATAAAGCCCGGGGGCCTGCTCCAATTGGGTGGCGACTGATATTGATCGTAGATGGCTGAAATGATTTTATCTTTTTTAATAAGGATTTTAACATCGGCTTCATTTACTATTTTGTTCATCGTTTTACAAACCCTGGAGGCGCACAAATGTATTGGATACAATTTGATATGTTCATACGTAATACAGGCAGGTGAGATAATTTCGTAAACGAGTTTGAGGCGTAACAAGATTGTTAGAATTTCAACGAGAGAACTCCTGGGGTGCAACTGGCTGCTTTTAATTACTATAATTATTTTTTACATTGAGGAAATCTTTCAGATTTATAATTCTTCTTCTCCTTTTGTCAATAATAAAATAATGCTACGTATGAAAAAAATTTACATCCTTACATGTCTTCAAAGTATTGTTTTATGCCTTGCTGTTGGTGCGCTATATGCCCAACCCGGCTCTATTGATTCATCATTTGGTATCAACGGTTTTGTAGAAACCGATAACCTAAGTAACGAGCATGCTATTGGTATTCAAAATTCCGGTAAAATAATACGAAGTGTGGGCAGAAATGATTTCGGCTTGAAGCGTTACAATTATGATGGTAAAGCAGACAGTACCTTTGGAACTGACGGTGTCGTTACCATTGACGTAGGTATTCTTGACAACCTACTTCTATTTGCCATACAACCCGATGATGGCATAGTTGCCTTCGGTCAGTCAGATGCAGACCCATACATTTATGTAGTTTGCCGCTATAATAAAGATGGTAAGCTTGACAGTACCCTTGGAATTAACGGCATACTAAAATTAACCATGACCTCAAACGATATATTCATTACGTCAATGATCGTGGGTGCCGGCGGGGAGATAATGTTGGCCGGTGCTACGAGTTTTAACAATTCAACTCCGCAATCTTTTGTGATTCTTAGGCTTAATTCACATGGGGAGCCTGACGCAAATTTTGGAATAAACGGATTAGTCATTACACCTTTTTCAGAGAGCTCTGTGGTTAAAGATGTACAATTGCGGCCTGATGGAAAAATTATAGCCGTTGGCAAAACCTCATTTTCTGATAACCAGGGTAATAACTTTGATTCCGTTGCCATTGCACGATACAATAATAACGGTTCGCTTGACAAAACTTTTAGCGAAGATGGAAAGCTAACCTTTGTGCAAAAAGATTCGGAGCATCTTATCTATGGTGGCTGGGCCGAGGCTGTTGCTTTACAGCCTGATGAAAAAATTGTTGTCACTGGTTTAGCCGGTAATACACAAAGCCATGGCCGGTGGACTATCGGTGATTATGCCATTTGGCGTTTAAACAAGGACGGTACCTTTGATTCAAGCTTTGGCGAAGATGGGGTAGTTTTAATTGACCTTTCTGCTTATGAACTGAGCAGCGACATGGTTATTGATACATCCGGAAAGATCATTATTTCGGGAAACAGCGGTGGTATTGATCTATTTTATCCGAGAACAAAAGTTATAAGATTAAACACTGACGGAAGCATCGATGCTACTTTTGGAGACAACGGCATTGCGACTTTACCAGCGCATCAATCCGGCGGTGAAGATAATTCTTCAGAAAGCATTGCTTTAGGAGAGCATAGAATTTACGTTTCAGGGCAATATGTTTTTGGCGGGTCGGAACGTTTTGTAATTGCCTTAAAAACTGATACTTTCGTGGCACCTCATGATACTACCACCTTGCCATTTTCATTTACTGCTTTTTCAGGAAATGTAACAGGCAATACTATTCAACTCAGTTGGCAAACATCAAATGAAAACCATTTGAAACCTTTCGTTATCGAAAGGGGAAAAGACAGTTTATCATTTCATGCTATTAATACATCGGCTGCCGCTAATAATGGCGGCTCACATACATACATCTTTAACGATCCTGTGATTTCTGATACAACAGTTGGTTATTATTACAGGATAAAAGCTTCAGACAATTCAGGAACCACAGAGTTTACACATGCCTTGAAGTTTACGGTTGTGGTTGTACCACCTGTTGTAGATTCACCGGATGTTGAACAAAAGATTACCATTACCCCAAACCCGGTAACAGCTAACAGCAAACTGGTGATATCACTGCCTGCGGGTAAAACGATTGACATTGCCATTAGCAATAGTTCGGGGCGCATCATGTATCAAAATCACCAACGCTATCCTGCCGGAAATTCAATCATAAATATTCCCTTTAATGCATTACCACACGGTATGTATTACATTAAGATAAAAGGAAGCCAGGTAAATATGAATAAGACGTTTAAAAAGTAAACCGAGGTTCTGGAATTTTTAACTGCGATAATACAATAGCCACTATAACATTTTATTAAGTAAGAAAAATTGATCATGATATAGTTACCTAAATTTATCCTGCACAATAACGAGCCAGTATGCAGTTTGATCCTGATAATAAAGTTGTAAAGCTTTGCACTGAAGGCATGAGTTTAGAGGGAGAAGGAAAACCGCACGAAGCGGCTGATCTCTTTAACAAGGCCTGGAATGTAGCCACTACTGATTTTGAAAAATTTACAGCGGCGCACTACGTGGCAAGGCACCAGGATAGCGTAGCAGAAAAATTACGATGGGATAAGATAGCGTTACAACATGCTTTACAAATTACAGACAACAAAGCGCAGGGAGCACTGCCTTCATTGTATTTAAATATTGCCAAAGGTTATGAAGACCTCAATAATTTTGAAGAAGCCCAAACGAACTATGAGTCAGGATTATTCTGCATGGACGCTTTGCGGGAAGATGGATATAGGCAGATGATTAAAAGTGGATTGATGGCGGGTTTGAAGAGACTCGGTGGTTACATTAACGTCAAATCAAAATTTACCAAGCAAAGAACACCATCTTCATAACTTGACCGAATGCATGATCGTCATAGCCACTCATACATTGTGGATTATCTATTAGGTGTTTGAAACGTGCCACATATATTTCGAAGTGTCTTCGGGGTTAGGCTTTTTATTTGTCCTTTCTTTCGAAAGGGAAGATAAGTTTAAGTATTCTATTGTGAAGGAAAACAAGCTGAGACCTTCCGTGGACATGCAGCACCAGCTGCTCGAA
>JANLXV010000343.1:0-3978 GCA_031365305.1 Chitinophagaceae bacterium | reverse complement strand
CCTGCTACTTTATCAGGATGTTTGCCTGCGTATGCAATAGCTGATGAGCCTCCCATGCTATGACCAACCAAAATAAATTTATCCAAATGCAAACTGTCCACAACGGCCTCTATATCTTTTACCATGCTTTCAACTGCATAGTCATTATCAGCCGGCGCATCTGAATTTCCATGCCCTCTTAAATCCATCGCTATTGTTTTTGTTTGCAAATGCTGCATTTGTTTTTCCCAGTGTTCAGTACTGCCACCAAAGGAATGGATGAATAAAACAGGGATGCCGCCACGGCCTTGTTCGGTTACATTAAGTTCTCCGGCAGGGCCATCAAATTTTTTTTCTGACTGAGTTTGTGTTTCTACGGTTAAGGTGTTCATAAAACTGTCTTTTAAAAAGTTATCACTATTAGAGGGATTATTGCATGATAAACTGAGCGAAAGAATTGAAAGCCATAGTTTAACCTGAGTTGCTTGCATAAAAGTCGTGTAACTTTAAGCCACGCTCAAGTAATATGCCAAAGCAACCTTCGCCTTTCCAGGCCAAAAGTTTAGAGGGAAACGTTTTTACGCGGAGTGTAATTACAAGGCAACAAGCTTATCTAATGAATAAATAAGTGTTGCAAGATGAATTATTCAAACACTAACTTAAGTTGAGATGGCAAGAGCTTTTTTCGCAGGTTAATATTTAAAGGACTATCTGGTTGTTTGGTTGAACCAATGGAATAGACCTGCGTCTCCTCAAATCTTGAGGCCACAACAATAGTTATTCCGTTGGCATGTTCCCGGAAAAGGTCTTCTACAATTGCGGGATTGTTATTGTGTTGCGAAAGATGGCCGAGAAAAATATGGCTCATGAAAGATGATCTGTGCTGCAAAAAAAGCTCAAGCGCCTGGTGGTTACTTAAATGACCACGGTCGCCGCTAATGCGTTTTTTTAAAAAGAAAGGATAACGGCCGCCGGCAAGCATAGATGCGTCATAATTTGTTTCCAGCAAAGCAGCATGGCAAAGCTTAAACTGGTTAATAACATTAGCGCACGGCGAGCCAATATCTGTGAATATCCCCATACGCACCGTATTGCTTTCTATAATAAAACTGCAGGGATCAATAGCATCATGCTGTTTGCAAAAGCTATCAATTTTTAATTTACCAATAACAAGTTGCTCACCGCTGGTAAAATATTTTATAAGATGAAGAGGCAGCTTTAGCCTTGCGTGTTTGAGCGTAGATGCGGTTATGTATACCGGTAACTGGTATTTTATTGACAGTGCTTCAACGCCTTTAATGTGATCAGTATGTTCATGCGAAACAACAATACCCTTTATCAATTGTAGTGATAACCCAAGCCTATGCATTCTTTGCTCCACCTCTTTACAGGCTATGCCAGCATCAATTAAAACAGCTTCTAAGTGGTTGCCAACGTAATAACAATTACCGTTGCTTCCTGAGTTTAATGATGTAAAAAATAAAGACATGTATTCTACAAAGAAATAAAGTTTATATGAATATTGTTAAGGTTAAAAATCATTATTCTTCAATGAAACAAATTGAATTTTAAGAAGGAATCTATGTCCAAAGGGTTATCAGTTCCCTCTCTGTAAGGAGAAATGTTGAGGGCTAAGGTAGCCCTTTACTGAATAATATAAAATGTACACATAGCAGGGTAGCATGCATATCAAAAATGACAGTTGGTTACTAGCCTGAACTTTA
Organism: Chitinophagaceae bacterium; assembly: GCA_031365305.1. Classification (GTDB taxonomy): domain Bacteria; phylum Bacteroidota; class Bacteroidia; order Chitinophagales; family Chitinophagaceae; genus Ginsengibacter. The sequence continues at coordinate 2,275 of JANLXV010000343.1, read as the reverse complement.
TCTTTTAAAGTAGTATAAAGCAATGGAAGTATCGCTCCGCCTGCAATGCCCATGATTAACAATGCCGAACCTATTTTTGTAAATTTTCCTAAGCCCTTAATAGCTAAGGGAAAAATAGCTGGCCACATTAAGGCATTGGCCAAACCGAGTAATGCTATAAAAGTAATTGCAACATAGCCTTTGGTTACAAATACACATACAGTAAAAATAATTCCAAGAACTGCTGAAATAGATAATGCTTTTTGCTGCGAAATTATTTTTGGGATAGTAAAAATGCCTGCAATATATCCACCGAGCATGGCAAACAATGTAAAGGCTGTAAAATATTTGGTTTCGTCTAATGGCATTCCTAATGATTTGCCATAAGTGCCAATGGCATCGCCAGCCATTACTTCAACCCCGACATACAAAAAAATACAAAGAACACCTAACACCAAATGCCGGAATTGAAACACATTAGATTTTACAACTGTCGTGGCCTGGGCACTGCCTGTATCATCTTTTTCATCAATTTCCGGTAATCGGGATTTTGTGATCATAAATGATAACAGCATTAAAATAATCGCCATCACCAGGTAAGGGTAAACAACTTTTTCAGCAAGCTGATTTAATAATTCATTCTTCAGAACGATATCAGTGGTGGCATTGATATTTGTTTCAATAACTGTAGCATTTTTTAAAACAAGGGCTCCAAGTAATAATGGGCTAAGCATGCCGGCTACCTTATTACAAATACCCATTATACTTATACGTTTTGCCGCACTTTCAATAGGTCCAATAATACTTATGTACGGGTTGGAAGCTGTTTGCAGCAGGGCCAGGCCTGAACCCTGTACAAATAAACCTGTTAAAAACAAGCCGAAATTTCTGCTGTTGGCTGCGGGTATAAATAAGAGGGAACCGATAGACATTATGAACAAACCCAGGGCCATGCCATTTTTAAAACCTGTTTTTTTAAGAATGTATGACGAAGGAATGGCCAGGAAAAAATAAGCCATATAAAAAGCGAAGGTTACGAAAAAGGCCTCAACGTCTGTTTCAAGTTGACAGGCTAATTTTAAAAATGGAATGAGAGTTCCATTGAGCCAGGTAACAAAACCAAATACAAAAAATAGTACCCCGATGATGAAGATGGCATTAAGGTTATTTTGTTTTTGCGGCATTCACTTATTTATTAATGAAAAAAATATTAGGACTGCTGGTATTAAAATCGCATAAGGTAATTGCTATTATCCGGGCTCTTTTTTAAAGGCAGCTACCATCTTTTGCAATTGATCTTCCTTCTCAATTAATTTTTGTAAAAGCGCTAATTGATTGCCTGCTCTTACAAAATTATGGCCTTCGTATTTTGCGCCATAATACACATCATTGTTCAGGTGATCAGTAACAAAGCGTAGGGCCTGCATATATATCATAAACTTGCCGGCATACACAAAATGGTCTTTCTCTGCCTGCGTTAACTCGTTGTGTAGCTGCCCGAGGTAGCCATTAACGATGTTGACAAAATAAGCCTCACGTACTTCAATCTTTGAGAAATCTTTTTCTTCTTCGCTCACCGGGCTTAAATATGTACGAAACATATCGCCGAGGTCGCTGATAAAATAGCCCGGCATCAGTGTGTCAAGGTCAATAATGCACAAGCCCTTATCAGCTTCATCAAATAGTACATTACTTATTTTGGTGTCATGGTGCATAACCCGTGTTTTAAACTGCGGGTCGCAGGTGATCTTTTCAAAATCTGTTACAATGTTTTTGTTATTCGTTATAACTTTTATAAGTTCGGTTGATTGTTTAATCCTTGCCGGATTACCGTTTGCTAAAGCATCTTCAAACTGCTGATACCTGAATAATAAATTATGAAAATCAGGCAAAGTAATTTGTAACAGGCTTGCATTAAAGCCGGCTAATAATTTGGTGAATTGCCCAAATTGTTTGGCGGCTTCATAAGCCATGGCAGGGTCTTTTACCACATCAATGGTATGTGACTTTTCAACAAAGGGCAACAGCCTGAAATAACCAGATTTCTCATCAAAAAAAAGAGGTTTGTTGTAGATAGTTTTAAGCGGGGTTACAAATAAGTACGATGGATAATGGTGGTGCAGGTACTGGCCGGTGATGGTAATGTTATGGGCAATTGCTGCAGGGTTTTTAAATACATGATGATTGATCTGCTGCAGAATAAATTCTTTATTGCCGTTGCGTATGCTCCAGGTATGATTGATGAGGCCAGACCCAAAAGGCTTAGCGCTTTCAGCAGAAGCGTCAATTCCAAAAG
>JANLXV010000330.1:0-2108 GCA_031365305.1 Chitinophagaceae bacterium | reverse complement strand
GCCAACTCCCCGAGGCCGGTTTTCTCAGCAACGCTTATTAATAATACCTTGTACCCTATAGCCGAATAAACGTGACTGAGTATTTCAAATTTTATGCGGTCATTTTTATTAAGATCATCTGCCTTGTTGAAAACGAGAATAGCCTTTACATCATAAGCTTCTGATGCCACAAGAAACCTGTCAATAAATCCCGTGGAAGTTTTTGGGTTTTTTATGGTGGCGAGCAAAATAGACTGATCAAGGTTAGAAGCAATAATATGATGCTGGTTTTTATTGTGAGGTGATTGCCGGATGATATAATTTTTGCGATCAGAGATTTCATTAATAACCGCAGTATCTTCTTCACCGGCTTCCATCTCAATGTGCACAATATCGCCTACGGCTACAGGATTGGTTGATGTAAGATCATCCATTTTAAATTTGCCCTTTATGCGGGCCTTGAACAGGTTGCCCTCAACCGTTTTAACTACATACCAGCTTCCGGTTGATTTGTAAACCAATGCCTCCATAGTTGCAAGTTATGGCTTAGATGTATTGAATATGAACATTGAAAAACAGATCCAATAAACTTAAGGGAATTTCCTAAAAAGCGTGTACCTGGAAAGCACCTCTAAAAAAAGGCAGATCATCGCAGCAAGAACAAAAGGATAAAACTTTTCAGAAAACCTGTGGTATGTGGTGATCTCAACTTTAGTGCGTTCCAGCCTCCCAATTTCATTGTATATTTTTTGAAGACTTTCATCATCTTTCGCCCGGAAATAACTTCCACCGGTTTCAGAAGATATTGACCTTAATAACTTTTCATCAATGGCCACTTTTTCATTTTGCATCACCACGCCCATCGGTGTATTAATAGGTGTTGGCGCATAGCCCTCTGTGCCAACACCAATGGTGTACACTTTTATCTTAAAAGCTTTTGCTATTTCCTTTGCCGTTGAAGGATCTATCAGGCCGCCATTGTTCACGCCATCTGTAAGTAGAATTACAACCTTACTCTTCGCCTTGCTGTTTCTCAACCTGTCAACACTTGTAGCAAGGCCCGAGCCGATAGCTGTGCCATCTTCAAGCAAGCCATTTCTTATTTGCTCTATTTGTAATTTAAGCACAGCATGATCAGTGGTGAGCGGACATTGCGTAAAGCTTTCACCGGAAAAAATTACAATGCCTATGCGGTCAGTCAAACGCTGATCAACAAAATCTGACGCTACTTTCTTTGCCGCTTCTAAACGGTTAGGTGTAAAATCCTGTGCAGTCATACTGCCGCTAACATCAATACATAAAATTATATCAATCCCTTCTCCTGATGTTTGCTGTTCATCATTAGGTGTTTGCGGCCGTGCCAATGCAATAATCAAAAAAGTGAGGCATAATAATCTTAAAGCAAAAGGCAAATGCCTGAAACTGCTTTTCCAGGAAGAGGCAGTTTTAAAACCCTGTAATGTAGACATTGATACAGATGCCTGCTCTTTTCTACCTCTTACTATTTTGTAGATTAGCAATAAAGGAATCAGTACTAACAGGTATAAAAACCAGGGGTACCCAAAAACAATATTTTTGAAATAATCAGTTATCACTTTTTAGTTTCAATTGTTGATGTTCAATATCTGATATTACCTTCCTGATGGTTACCAAAGAGTCTTTACTCTCTTCCGGCGACGGCTGAAATTTTGCAAATTTTACAGCATCAGCCATTCTAAAACTGTTCGCTGTTAACGCAATAGCATCTCTTGAAGTTTGCTTATTGTTCAGGATTAAGAGCAATTCATCGGAGGTCAAATTATCAACCGGCTCATTCAATTTGCGTGATGTATATCTTTTAAAAATCCCGGTTAACGTCGTGTGAAATTCTTTTACTTTTCCGGAGGGCAGCACATCTGATTTTTCAAGATGATCTAAGGCTTGCATAGCCTCATCAATAGCTGATAATTTTGGCATTGCAATCTTCTTAACGGGTAGTTTCTTTTTCCTGCTTTTTAAAAGAATATAAATTAGATATATAACCAGGATAGCCGTAAGTATAGCGGCAATCTTCATCCACAATGGCCATTCATCTTTAACTGTGATAATGGGTTTGATATCATGAAATGGAAGCACCGAATCTGCCGGTG
>JANLXV010000326.1:0-2583 GCA_031365305.1 Chitinophagaceae bacterium | reverse complement strand
CCTTTCAAAAGATTATCAATGGCTGAATGTATCACCAACTGGTCACCGGACTTTTCTAATTTGATCAGGCACTTGTTGGTATTAACCACCTGCTTTAAACTTAGCTCGCCTTCGGTAACTGATGTAAAAATATGATCAGCGTAAAAACGCTTATACATGTCAATAACATCGTTCAATCCTGTTTTGCATTCCAGTTGCGAGCTTATAAATATACCTCTTGTAAAATCTCCACGCCAGGGTACAAAATTAAGATTTGACGCTTCTTCCTTATACAACGGAAAGCTCTGTTGCAGTTGGTGCAATGAAGCGCATACTTCGTATAAATGTTGATGGGTAAGGGTTTTATAAGCCTGTATGTTATTAGCCCTCCAGGAAAAATGGGATGTAGTACTTAAACTTTGGCCGGCACCTGTGGAGCCGGTTATACCTGTAGAGTATATTTTGCCCAATAAGCCTGCCTTGGCTAAGGGCAATAAACCAAGTTGCAAAGCCGTGGCAAAACAACCCGGATTTGCAATATTTTTTGAAGCTGTTATTTGTGCTTTGTTTAATTCAGGCAAGCCATACACGAAAGTTCTTTGAATATCAGCAGGGTTATTATTAACCCTGAAATCCTGCGAAAGATCAATCATGGCTATGGAAGAATCTATACTATGTTGTTGCAGAAATTTGATAGCCTCTCCATGCCCAACACAAAGAAATAACACATCAAGGCCAATGGAGTTGTTAGTCAATCCACTTAAGTCATCTTTAGAAAACAGGTGATCAGTATCTCCTTGCAGATCCTGGTGAACAGCGCTAACAGGTTTATCTGCATTGCTCTTGCTATGAATAAAATTCAAGCTTACCAATGGATGATTGATCAGGAGCCGGATCATTTCTCCACCGGTATAACCCGCCCCGCCAATAATGCCGGCATTAATTGCTTTCATCGGCATGTGTTTTAACCTGGTGATATATCATCGTTTGATTACCAAATATTTTGCTGAAGCCTCTTACATCTTCTCCTGTCCAGCCGGTATTTTGTTCACCATATTTTCCAAACTTGCTGCTCATTAAATCATAGGGCGATGAGATGCCTGTAATCTGGAAATGCCTTGGCATCAACTGCACAAATACATCTCCTGTAACATTGCGTTGTGTGTTTTCCAGGAAGTGTTCTATATCTCTCATTGCAGGGTCAAGTATCTGCCCTTCATGCAGCCAGTTGCCATAAAATTGCGAGAGCTGTTCTTTAAGATTTAACTGCCATTTGGTAAGCACATGTTTTTCCAAGGCATGATGGGCTTTTAAGATTATCATAGGCGCAGCGGCTTCAAAGCCAACCCGGCCTTTAATGCCTATGATAGTATCACCAACATGAATGTCTCTGCCTATGCCGTAAGGGCCGGCAATAGTTTGCAGATACTGTATGGCTAACGATGGGTGATCAAACTTTTTATCGTTAACCTTTTTCAATTCTCCTTTGGTAAAATGCAACACAACTTCTTCGCTGCCTGTCTGTGTAATTTGTGTGGGCCACGCTTCTTCAGGTAACATGCCTTTGCTGGAAAGTGTTTCTCGTCCGCCTACACTTGTTCCCCATAATCCTTTATTTATGGAGTAGTGCGATTTTTCAAAGTTCATTTCAACATGCTTACCCTTTAAATAATTCACTTCCTGTTCACGGCTGAGGCTTAGGTCTCTTATAGGTGTTATGATTTCTATACCCGGGATCATATTGTGAAAGATCATATCAAAACGCACCTGGTCGTTTCCGGCGCCGGTGCTGCCATGGGCTACTGCATCGGCCTTTAATTTAATAACATGATCTGCAATATGCAATGCCTGGCTTAAACGTTCGGCACTTACACTCAATGGATAAGTATTGTTTTTTAAAACGTTGCCATAAATGAGAAATTTAATAATGCTGTCATAATAATTTTCCACAGCATCTATAGCTGTATGTGATTTTACGCCCAGCCTGTGCGCATGATGGTCAATCTCTTTTAAGTCTTCTTTTGAAAAACCACCTGTATTAACAATGATGCTGTGAACTTCAAAGCCTTTTTCCGCAGTTAAATATTTTACACAAAATGAGGTGTCAAGGCCGCCGCTAAATCCCAGTACAACTTTACTGCCTGCGGGTAAATCTTTTAGGTAGCCGCCATGTGAAAGATCTGTCATATCAAAAATTAAAAAAATTAAGAAGTAGTGATTTAAGCTTTGGTGTATTGATTGATTTTCTTTTTAACCTGTCTAAAAACTTGGTCTGCTTAAAGCGTAATAATCTTTCGTAAACTTTTGATTTTTTCTCAAAAAATTCTTTTGTTTCCTCCGGCTCATAATGATCTTTCGGATCGTACAACATAGCTGTACACATACAATTCTTACGCTCTTTACTCATAAGAATATCAAAGTTAACACAGCTCTTACAGCCCGCCCAGAAAGCTTCGTCCTGTGTAAGTTCACTATAAGTAACAGGCTCGTAACCAAGTTCACTGTTGATCTTCATCACAGCAAGACCGGTTGTAAGACCGAATATTTTTGCGTTAGGATATTTTTCTCTTGAGAGATTAAAGATCCTTCTTTTGATCTGCTTTG
>JANLXV010000314.1:0-4776 GCA_031365305.1 Chitinophagaceae bacterium | reverse complement strand
TGTGCTTAAAGCTGCAAGCCTGTTTTGCCCTATTTGCAGAATACTATCCGGTGCACCATTATTCTGAAATTGTTTCATCTTCTGGCTTTCAAACAACACCGCTCTTTGCAAAGTATCAATATGCAGTATAAACTTATTAATGGATGCATTTGCGGGTGTATTAAAAACAGGTACTATTAAAGTTGAATCTTTGGCATCAGCGGTAAAGCTCATGTCGTTACGATCGTTAATAAAAATATAGCCATCTGCATTTTCCAAACGAAGCCGGTAGAGGCCTTCTTCCGATGCGATCGTTTTTATTGAAAATTTACCGCTCTTTAAAGTGGTAGTATCAATTACCAGCGGTGGCTTCTGATTAAATGAGATTTCTTCAAGATATAATTTCTGGTCTTCGGCATTTTTAATATCGCCGGAAATTGTAAAGGCGCCGGTACTCGTTTTGTTAGCACAGGAGAATAACACACACACCGAAAGGCAAAGCAAAAGTTGTTTCATGTATATAATTTATTGACTTAGTTTTTCATGTAATAATTGGTTCACGAGTTGCATATCTGCCTTGCCCTTGCTGAGTTTTTTTACTTCACCGGCAAACAGTCCTAACAATCCTTTTTTTCCCTTCTTATATTCTGTTACCTTTTCAGGCATGTTAGCAATTACCTCATCAACCCAGGTTAGCACTGCCACGGAATCTTTCTCCTGTACAAGATTTAGTTCCTGTGCAATGGCTAAAGGTGTTTTCTCAACATGTAATAACAATGCATGAAATATTTTTCCTGATGCTGAACTAAAATTGACTTTACCGTCATCTACCAGTTTAATTAAGGCGGCTATGGATGCTGGTGGTAATTCAAATTCACTAATGGTAATACCTGTGGCATTCAGATGATGCTTAACCGGCCCCAGGAGCCAGTTGGCAGCAGATTTATAATGATCAGTAAGCGCTGCTACTGCTTCAAAATAATCAGACGTTTGCTTTTCTTCACAGAGCACTTTTGCATCATAGGGCGTAAGCTGGTATTCAGTTATGTATTTATGTTCGAGTTCTGCAGGCAAGGGCGGTATGGTTGCTTTTACTGCCGCAAGCATTTCATCAGTAATGTAAAATGGCGACAGATCCGGCTCAGGGAAATAACGGTAATCATTCGCTTCTTCTTTTGATCGTAAAGAAAATGTTGTACCGGTTGCAGCATCAAAACTCCTGGTCTGTTGCAAAATAGTTTCATTATTTTTTGCAAGATCAACCAGCCTTTCTACTTCATACTCAATCGCTCTTTTTACATTTTTTATAGAGTTCAAATTCTTCACTTCTACTTTTACACCAAGCTTTTTATCACCCTTTAATCTTACAGAAACATTGGCATCGCAACGCATACTACCTTCCTCCATATTACCATCGCATATACCGAGGTAACGCACCAGTTTTCTTAATTCTGTTACATAAGCAAAGGCTTCTTCGGCGGTATGCATATCCGGTTCAGAAACTATTTCAAGCAACGGCACTCCCGCCCGGTTTAAATCTATACAGGTATAATCATCATCAATATCATGCAGGCTTTTACCGGCATCTTCCTCTATGTGAATACGGTTTAATAAAATGTCTCTTGTAACATCGCCGGTATGTATAGTTACAAAACCATTTTTACAAATAGGCGCTGTATGCTGCGAAACCTGGTAGCCCTTTGGCAGATCAGGATAAAAATAATTTTTGCGGGCAAAATAATTTTCCTTCACAATATCGCAATGCAAAGCAAGGCCTAGCTTTAAAGCATATTCAATAGCCTTCTTATTCATTTTTGGTAAAGTACCGGGATGGGCAAGAGAAATGGGACTGACCTGCGTATTTGGCGGTGCACCAAATTGTGTGCTGTCGCCGCAAAACAACTTGCTTTTTGTAGAAAGTTGCGCATGTACCTCAAGGCCAATTACTGCCTCGTATTCAGGTTCAGTCATGGTGCGAAGGTATCAAAAAGCGCCTAATGTGCCTGTGGGTGTAATGCCAAAAAAACCGCCCCGTTTTCGCAGGACGGTCTTAACCTTCAACAAAAAATATTATAGATCTGCCGATTCAATTCTTTTTGGTGTTTTGACATTGAATGTCATTTCGGTGCCGTTACGCTTAGCCTTTACCGAATAATCATTTTTTTCAACATCTGACATCTGTTCTCTTACCTCAGAAACGGTTTTCACTTTTTTGCCATCAATTTCTGTAAGCACATCATTTATTCTTAAGCCTGCTTTTTCTGCAGCACTGCCGCTGTCAACCTTAGTGATTTTTGCACCATCTTCGTTTTCTGCATCTTCAACACGTACGCCAAGTTTTTTTCGGTTGAACATAAAAAAATTACCATGCATATTTTCCATGTTGGGCGTTACCGGCATGTCAAATTTGAAATCCTTCAGCATGTTGCCACCCTCGTTTGGCGACCAGTTACGATTGAAATTATAATTCCTGACTATCATGTCTTTTCTTTCTCCTAACGTGGCTTTGGTTTCTCTTAATTTACCATCACGCAGGTAAGAAATTTTTACTTCCTGTTTTGGTTTGAAGTCGCCCACAACATCCATCAATTCTTCAGGATCAGCAATTTTTTTGTTTTCGATTTTAGTGATAATGTCGCCTTCTTTAAGACCGGCTTTTTCGGCAGCACTACCTTTTGATACCGCTGTGATCTTTGGGCCTTTATCATTTTTTTCGCTGGTAACGCCAAGAAAGGGTCGCACTTCACCTTCATCCAGCATGCCCTTTAACTTATCAAGCCGCATATCATTATCCCGCAGGAAACCTTCTTCATCTCCATCATTATTAAAGATCATTCTGTCATCTCCATTACCGTTAAAAACGAACTTATCTCTGCCATCCCGCATTATCCTTATTCTCTTATCCACTTTTACATTATCATCATCATATTCACTCATTGGCTTACCATTAATTTTAACATCATCACCATTTATTTCAATGGTCATTTTTACATCTCTATCACCTTTTCTTTTTAAGATGATTTCCTCTTCCTTCTCCATTTTATTGTTTCTGTTTTGTGCAAAAACTGTGGGCATAAATGCAATCATTATTATTGGAGCAGACAAGCATAGCATTACTTTTTTCATGGCAAATATTTTAAGTACGAAATTTTTAGTAGATCAAATATAAAGACAATTTTATATTTACGAAAAATTTCGGAGATTAAAGTTTTGCAAAGATGAAATTAGAGTGATGAGTGGTTTAAATATGGTGTGAACTGGTATATGCACGCAAAGGCGCTAAGAAGCAGGGACGCATAAGCAAGAAACAAAAAACTTTGTGGCTTTCCCCCTTTGCTACTTTGCGTGAAAGTTTATAAGATTGCTTTAACTACATCAATCACCTTTTGTAAATGGGACACATCCTGCCCGCCGGCAGTTGCCAGGTTTTTACTTCCGCCGCCACCGCCTTTTATTATGCCGCTGATGTGTTCTTTAATAAACTTAGGCGCATCAATATTTTTTTCGCTTATAAACTTATCAGGTAACAACAATGCTACAGCGGCTTTATCGCCTGTTGAAGCGGCCAGCACTGCCACCAGTTCTTCATCGGCTGCTTTTAAAGCGAGAGCCAGTTTTTTTAAAGCATCTGCATTGGAAACTTCAACCACTTCACCAATAAATTTATAGCCGTTTACAATGGATAGTTTAGATAATAATTCCTGTTTTAAAACCTCTGCAAATTTTGCTTCCAGTTGTTGAAGCGATTTTGCCTGCACATCTTTTTCCTGCATCAAAGTTTCCAGGGCCTTTAAAACATTTGCAGGATTTTTAAGTTTTTCATTAACGGATTGTAATAAACCCAATTGCTGGTTGATGTAATTTTCTGCAGCTCCGCCGCTAACAGCTTCTATACGACGCACGCCGGCACCTATTGCAGCTTCACTTTTGATTTTAAAATAGCCAAGCTCGCCTGTATAGGAGACGTGGGTCCCGCCACAAAGCTCGATGGAATAAGCCGGATCAATGATTACAGTTCTTACTATGTCTCCATATTTTTCTCCAAAAAGCGCCATAGCACCAGAGGCAATTGCTGCTTCTTTTTTTATTTGTTTGATGACGACAGGAATGTTTTGCCTGATCTTTTCATTCGCTATGTTTTCAACCTGGCTGATTTCCTCTTCAGTCATTTTTGCAATATGCGAAAAATCGAAACGAAGATGTTCATGGTTGACAAGGCTGCCTTTTTGAGCCACGTGATTGCCTAATACTTTTCTAAGAGCTGCATGTAATAAATGTGTAGCGGTATGATGATATTGGATGTTTATACGTCTAAGCTGATCAACACTTGCCAAAACTTCACCATCTATTTCAGCAGGAAGTTTTTCAGTAAAATGTAAAATGAGATCGTTCTCCTTTTTTGTGTCTGTTACTCTAATGAACTCGTCGCCGAATTTTAAAATGCCGGTATCACCAACCTGGCCGCCGCTTTCAGCATAAAATGGTGTTTGCTCCAATACCAATTGATAGAAAGTTTTCCCTTGGCTGGCGGTTTTACGATATTTTAAAACTTTGGTTTTACTTTCTAAATCTGTATATCCAATAAATTTTGTTGGAATATTTTCACGAAGTGTGATCCAATCTTCTGTATCAATAGTGCTTGCAGAGCGGCTGCGGTTTTTTTGTATTTCAAGTTCTTTTTCAAAGCCAATCTCATCAATTGTAAAACCATGGCTTTTTACGACGAGGGCAGTCAGATCCAAAGGAAAGCCATATGTATCACTTAAATCAAATGCAAATTTTCCATCAACCACTTTA
>JANLXV010000310.1:0-3397 GCA_031365305.1 Chitinophagaceae bacterium | reverse complement strand
GCACAAATAGCCGGCATGGTTATCTTATTTTCTTTAATGTTATTTGCAAACGGCAATGATTGGTTTGGTTGGGGTAGAGGGAAGTAGGGCAGAAGTAAGACCTATATCACCATTTATAATCATTTGCATTTGAAAGCCCTATATTTTGCAGTTACAGATATACGTAGCGATGCGTCTTGCAATAAATTTTATAAGACATAAAGCAAAAAAGCCCTGATACTCTATATTAAATTTCAGGGCAATTATTCCATACCAAAAAGGAAACTCTTGCTTTTAAAAAATTTGTCTTCTATATTTGCCCTAACGAAGCTGCTACACCCTTCATAACACAAACACCTTATATCCACTATAAAACTTTCCAAAAAACATTTGGCTTTTAAATGTATCCTTTTAAATACATTGACAGTAAATAATTGCTTATAAAAGAACCTCGAAAGGCAACCATCGCCTGTAAATCAATCATAGCTAATGCAAAAATTTTTAATAATTTCCGTGCTTTTGTGCCTTATGTATAATGCTGGCATGTCGCAATTGGCCATTGGCCCATTTGTTTCAACAAATAATATACCCGCAGCTAATTTTAAAAAAGCAGGCGGCGGTATTACGGCCGAGGTCTCTAACACGTTTATTTTTTCACTCGCCTACTTTGAAAAGGGTTTTCTTGCTGATTCAATTTTTTATACAAATAATGATGGTAACTCCTTCTATTTGCATTACGTTGAAAAATTCCGGTTTATTCATGCTTCTGCATCTTTTTTTGTATATCTGATCGGAGGAAGAGATTCAGAAAAAAAATTCTCGGCTTATGTAGGTACAGGCCTTGCCGGAATTTACAGGATGCAGGAGGTTAAATTTAATGACCCTGGCTTAACCGAAACATCTAAAGAAAATACTTTTATTTTCGGCTTCAACTTTTTGGCAGGAATTGATTATAAGATCGGCCCTGTAAAGCCGTTTATCAGGACGAATGGGACAATCACTTTAAAACACATTATTCCCGGTGATTATGATACTGCGCTTCCTTACATGGGTAATCTCCAGGTGGGAATACTCATACCGTTTGAAAGTAAATAATATTAAAATTTTTATCATTAATCATCTCATCATTCACATGAAAAAGTTTACTTGTAACACTCTAAAGGCCTGTATATTTCTTTGTTTTTTCTCAACTATTTCAACTGCATCTTTTTGCCAGAAGTTTAAATATCTGACCGCTGAAAAAAATATGGAAAACTGGAATCATTCAATAAACAGGAAAAGTGATGGCGGCGTTGTTGACATAAGTTATGATGATAAAAAGCGCAACTATACAGCTACCATAAGTGATGCGGAACTTAAAAATACAGTTCTTAAAGAAATTAATTTTCTCGATAATCAAACCTACAAGTTCGCATTTTTTAGTGCATCAAAACTTTACATGTTTGCAACAGACAAAAAAGAATCACTGCTGAAATACCAGGTTAATCCTGAGACTTTTGCGCTTATTGGTTCACCTGAAAATATTTTTTCGTTTGATGATGATGTAGTGGAATACCGCTCAGTCTATTCCGCTGATTCAGGTTATTTTTCCATACTTTGTCGCCATCATGGTAAAAAGAGCAATGATGATAATTTCACTGGCATTGTGTTTAATTCAGCATTTTCAACAATAAGTAAATATGAATTTTCGCCTTTGATTCCTGCAAATGAAATAGTAGCTATTGATTTTGTGCTTTCTGAAAGTGGTACCGCCGCCGTAATATGTAAAGGTGTTAAGCAACAAAAGAAAGCTGACAATGAGATATCTTATTCCGCAACTGTAAGCGCAATTAACGGAAAGTCATTATCAAAACTTCTTTCAGGGTTTTCTGTAGGAAGTAATCAAAATCTTCACTGGTCTTTCTCAAAAAACGAGCTTGTATTTGAGGGCCTGCTTGGTGAATCGCAAAAAGAAGGATTTACAAAGATGGCGGTGGGCCGGTACAACATAAATTCAGGTAAGATAGAAGATGTAACTATATCAGCCTTATCCGGCCCTGAAGCGAAATTTAAAGGAAACTCACAGTCGGCAGGTCAAATAAAAGAAAAAGGCATTCCCTCAAATGTTTGGCTTAAGTACGCATTTCAGGGCGACGACAATTCTACTTTTCTTATTTATGACCTGAGCCAACAAAGCCGGAAAATGGATTTTGGTCAGCCTGGCAGATACACACCCACATATACAGAATATTCCAGCGCCGAAACTTATGTAATAAAATTAGATAATGAAAAAAAGCCCGTATGGTTCCATGTTATTAGTAAAAAACAGGTTGAAACAGCAGGGCAACGATATACGGGTATAAATTATATTCTTGGCAAAGACAATACCCTATATATATTTTTTCATGACAGCAATGATAACCAGGAAGTGTACGCAGATAAAGTTCGTGATGCAAATATGCTGAACATTAAAAAGAGTAGTCTTGCCTGTATTACCATAAAGCCTATGGGAAATATAAGTAAATCTTTTTTGTGGGACAATACTGATGCTGAATCATACATGATGCCAGGCAATTCAATAGAAAATAAAAGCGGGGAAGTAACATTCATTGCCGTCAAAAAATCGAAGGACGGATATTTTACTCTAAGCAAACTCGCAATTGCAGATTAATTGTCACCAGCGCTTTGATAATTTTTGATACTAAAAGCAAGCAATGACTAATAAGTTAATATTCAACACTCAATTTTCAATATTCAATTTTCAACGCCCTCAATCCACACCCGATACCTGATACCTGATACCTCATGCCTCGTACCTCACACCTGATCATAATTCAATCCCAATCTTCTTAATCAATATATAAGCATTAAGGCTTGGGCAGATGCCGCCTTTTAAAAGGTAATCGAAATATAATTCTTCATTATTTACCTGCGCATCAAAGTGATAGTTTAAAATATTATCGGGGTAGGCTTTTTTCATTTCAGCCAGTTCAACATCATGCGTTGCTATAATACCAACGGCATTATGTTTTATCAAATGTTTAATCAATGCGACTGAACCCGTATTCTTGTTTAAAGAATTAGTACCTCGTAAAATTTCATCTAATAAGATGAATAATTTTTCACCGGCGTTTACTTTATCAATAATCGTTTTCAGCTTTTTTAATTCAGCATAAAAGTTAGAAGTACTTTCTTCAATATTGTCGGCAATGCGCATACTGCTGATCAGTTGCACCGGCGACAAGTTTTCTCGGATCATTTCCTGCAAGCATAAAGCTTGCCGGTGAAAATCTTAAATTTTATATTGATCAGTTTAAAAAAATATTATCGCCAAGTACAGGCGCTTATAAAGGTCTTGGTGGGTTTAAGTCTATGGCTTCCATCTTCCCAAAATATTCATGGAACTGGGAAGCGTTCTGGAACATTACGGCTTTCTTCT
>JANLXV010000280.1:0-5082 GCA_031365305.1 Chitinophagaceae bacterium | reverse complement strand
CAGCAAAGCAGAATCATTTCGTTTGTTTAAAGAAGGCAAGAGCATTGAAGACATTGCTAAAGAAAGAAATTTTGCCATACAGACTATACAAGGCCACCTGGCAGAATTTGTGCAAAGAGGTGAAATTAATATAGAAGACTTAGTAAGTCATGATAAAATATTATTGATTGAACCAGCCATTTCTAACAGCGATTCCATAACAGCCGTTAAAGAAAAAGTTGGACATGAAATTACTTTTGGAGAGATAAGAATTGTAATGGCCTGGCAGGCGTTTAAAAAAGAGCAGTAGTTTATTGTTTCAATAAAATTAGGGCGGTAATAATTTTATATTTCTATGTAACATGAATTTTGGTTTAGTTGGAACTGATGAATTAACATCACAACTTTATATCTAATAATAAAATTAGTCCCGGAGGGACATGAGGTTGGTAGAATGGAAAATAAACCCGTTAATCTTTTTGCCCCGTAGGGGCAAAACAAAACTTAAAATCAATGCCAAATACTTACACTCAAATTCATATTCATTGCATTTTTGCTGTAAAATATAGAGACGCATTTATAACGAAAGACTGGAAAGAACGGTTACATAAATATGTCACTGGCATTGTTCAAAATCACTCTCATAAAATAATTGCCATTAATACAATGCCCGACCATTTGCACATGCTTTTTGGTATGCGGCCAACGCAATCGTTATCAGATTTAATAAGGATAGTAAAAGGAGATTCTTCTGAATGGATCAATAATCAAAAATTAACGCCTACCTTATTCCGGTGGCAAGAGGGTTACGGTGCCTTTAGTTATGAAAAGAAAAAAATTAGTGCAGTTGCTGCTTATATCGAAAACCAGGAATTACATCATCAGAAAAAAACGTTTGCAGAAGAGTATAGGGAATTTCTTGACAACTTTGGAATTGACTACGAAGAAAAATATTTATTTAAGGAGCCCGAATAATCTTTTGTGCTGCCCCTAAAGGGGCAGATCCTAAAAACTAAATTCATTTCTACCGACCTTTTGTCCCTACGGGACAACCCTTAGCAATACGTTTTTTAATAAATGCATGAAGCCATCTTGTTTCACGTCTTGAAAAGCAGGCTGCCTGATAACACTTAAAAAACTCATAGTCTTCATTTAAGGAATAACTTTATAATCATTACGAATACAACTTTATACTGCTTACAAATATTAAAATAACGCAGCAAAGAATAGATTAATTTCATACCCCATTTTATGAGTTACAAAGAAGAGGTTTTACAGGACGTTGTAATAAAGTTTGCAGGAGATTCAGGAGACGGCATGCAACTAACCGGCAGCCAGTTTACCAACAACTCAGCTATGCTGGGTTTGGATCTTGCAACATTCCCCGATTTTCCGGCAGAGATAAGGGCGCCGCAAGGCACACTACCCGGCGTTAGCGGCTTTCAGCTCAGGTTTTCCAGCGACAGGATTTACACACCTGGCGATACTTGCGATGTATTGGTAGCCATGAATGCGGCGGCGCTTAAAACCAATTTAAAAGGATTGAAACGCCACGGGACAATCATCGTTAATACGGATGGCTTTGACGCCAAGAATCTTCGTTTGGCCAATTACCCGGATGGCGTTAATCCTTTAGATAATAATTCATTGGATAGTTATGAAGTGATCCGTATGGATATTACAAAAATGACGAGGGAAGCTTTGAAAGAATATGACCTTGGCATTAAAGAAAAAGACCGGGCAAAGAACATGTTTGTGCTTGGTTTTCTATATTGGCGGTACAACCGGAATATGGAGAACACCATCCGGTTCATCACAGAAAAATTCAGTAAAAAACCAGATATTCTCAACAGCAATATTAAAGCGCTTACAGCGGGCTTTAACTATGGCGATACTACGGAAACTTTTACCACAAGATACCATGTGGCAAAAGCAAAAATGGCTGCAGGGCGTTACCGCAGCATAATGGGTAACCAGGCAGTATCCTATGGCTTAATAGCGGCTTCGCAAAAAAGTGGTTTACCATTATTTTTGGGTTCATATCCTATTACGCCTGCAAGCGATATTTTGCATGAGTTAAGCAGGCACAAAGCCTTTGGTATAAAAACTTTTCAGGCTGAAGATGAGATTGCTGCTATCACGTCGGCCATTGGTGCAGCCTACGGCGGAAGCCTTGGGGTAACAACAACCAGCGGTCCGGGCATGGCTCTAAAAACAGAAGCCATGGGCTTAGCCGTAATGTTAGAAATTCCTTTGATCATTTGTAATATACAAAGAGGCGGCCCATCAACAGGCCTGCCTACCAAGACGGAACAAAGCGATTTAATGCAGGCCTATTATGGAAGAAATGGGGAGTGCCCCATGCCGGTAATTTCTGCCTCAACGCCAAGCGATTGTTTTTATGCCGTATATGAAGCTGTGCGTATTTCAGTTCAGCACATGACGCCGGTTATTTTTTTAAGTGATGGTTACATTGCCAACGGCGCCGAACCCTGGATGTATCCTAAAAGTGAGGATCTGCCGGAGATAGAAGTCAATTTTAAAACAGAGCTTGGTCATCATGAAGAAATTTTTCAGCCTTATTTAAGAGACGATAAACTGGTAAGGCCCTGGGCTATACCTGGTACGGCAGGTTTAGAACATAGAGTTGGGGGCCTGGAAAAACAAAACATTACCGGTAACGTGAGTTACGATTCTGAAAATCATCACCTGATGGTTAAACTCCGCCAGGAAAAAATTGATAAGATTGCGGACCACATTCCTTTGCAAAAAATTGATACCGGTGAAGAAAAAGGTAAAGTATTAGTGTTGGGCTGGGGAAGCACTTATGGCTCAATAAAAAGTGCAGTTATTGATTTAATTACAATGGGGCATTCAGTTTCCCATGCGCATTTGCGGTATATCAGGCCCTTTCCAAAAAATTTAAAAGATATTCTGTTGAATTTTGACAAGGTGGTTATTCCTGAATTGAATAATGGCCAGTTGATAAAAATTATTAAAAGTGAATTTTTAACCGATGCGGTTGGTTATAATAAAATAATGGGCATACCATTTACCAAAGCAGAATTAATAGAAGAAATTAAAAAATTATTGTAGCAGTAAGATAGATTTAAAATAATCTCGGGCATTTCTGCTGATTAGTTTTTCGTGGGCTGTTTGCTACTCTTTCTCTTCCTATCACAAGCCCTACCTTTAGGTTTAACGTCATATAATGATCCTCATTATTAGGATTACCCCGGATGCCGCCGGGTTGTGCAGTTGTAGCTTCCGGCAATGCATCAGCCCTGCCCCTGTTGTTAAGAATCAGGGCGTTTGTAAGATTAGTTCCACGCAAATATTTGGCGAAAAGTTCAGGCTGAATATAACGGGTACTTACGTCATCTAAATAATCAGTAGTTAATTTTCTGAATATACCTTCAAACCTTACATTTAAAAACCGGGTAAGCTCATATCTGAAACCAATACCGAAAGGAAAATTTACCTGGGTTAATGTATAATTCTTTCTGGCAGGATATTCTGCGAACCCCTGCCCTTCGGTATGTAAGGGTTGTAAATCTATCCAGTTACCCTTGTAGTAAGCCTGGGGATTAAAGTGATATACGCCAATACCGGCAATTAAATAAGGAGATAGATTTGGAGGAAACTGATCTTCGTTATAATTCGCAAAAAATAAGATAGGGTGAAATTCGCCGGTTAACGTGATTTCTGAGATCCGGCTTCTGAAATTTAAATTGCGGTTGTAACGTCCCACCGCATTGCTTTTTTTTACACTTTCGAGTATACTGTCGTATCCTTTTATGGCACCTACCGTAGCCTCTATACGTGCTGCGAATACATTTTGATAGCCCATTGCCACATACACAGACCCGGCTGGTTTGGTGTTTTTAAAATTAAAATCCTTAACGCCGCTTGTACCTTTTCCCCTGCGCCCGCCAACATCGGTAAGGCTGTTCATTGCTGCTAAGGACACCCCTGCTTCAAAAAGAAAGGGATTATCGTAATATTTGTCATCATATAAATAATACTGCGCTGCTGCTGGTTTGCAAACCATAATACTTAAAAAAAACACCACACACACTTTAAGGGTAGGGGAATAAAGCAATGAATGTAAATGTAGTTTTGGTATCACAACTGTAAATTACAAATTAAGTATTATTTTTTTTAAAAATTGGCGGTTTAATATACCCGTTATAAAATTTGCAAACTGGTTTTAAGCCACATATCGCACACTTTGGGTTTCGGGCAATACAAATATACCTGCCATGCAAAATGAGCCAGTGGTGCGCTTTATAAACTAAATCCCTTGGTAAATATTGTAACAGTTGCTGCTCCGTGGCATAAGGGGTTTTGGCCTTAATGGTTAGCCCGATCCTGGCAGATACTCTAAAAACATGCGTATCAACGGCCATGTTGGGCTGCTGATCAATAACCGATGTAATAACATTAGCGGTTTTACGGCCAACACCAGGCAATTGCATAAGTTCTTCAACAGTCATTGGGATGGTTCCGTTGAATGTTGTGATCACCATTCTGGCCATATTTACCAGGTGCTTTGCTTTATTATTTGGGTAAGAAATACTTTTGATCACTTCATAAACATCTGGTTCGCCAGCTTTGCTTAAAGTGGTTATGTCAGGAAATTTCTGAAAAAAGAACGGTGTAGTGAGGTTAACTCTTTTATCAGTGCACTGGGCAGATAGGATAACCGCCACGAGGAGTTCATATACGTTATCATAAACCAATTCTGTTTCTGCATTAGGAGCATTGGCATCAAAATATGCAATAACGAAATCAAATCTTTCCCGCCTTGTCATAAATGAAATCGTCCCGCTTTTTGAGGGCGGGACGAAAATAATTTAATTTGAGCAACCGCTAATGAGGATGAAGAAGGCTTATCGTTTTTTCTGCGAGATCTGTAATTTTTTTAATGACTTCCTCCCGTGGAGAAAGTTTTACTTCGTCGAGTTGTTTTTGAGTAGTAGCCAGGTTTTCGTAAGCTTCACGAAGCTCCCAATCGTTCTCTAACGCAGCTTTAATGGCTGTAGTTTTTTTTGTGGAAGTTTCATGATACATATATTGTATCAATTCTTCCGGTGTGAAAGT
>JANLXV010000254.1:0-6460 GCA_031365305.1 Chitinophagaceae bacterium | reverse complement strand
CCGCGGCCATAGCTCTCGTAAATGCCGCCGGTATGATCGTTAAGCGGCGCAACTTCTACCTGCCAGCCACTGATCTTAGTGCCCTCAATACCGCTTCTTATAAATACGCCGCTGTTACCATTGGCTTCCTGTTTAAATTTTAAATTAAGCTCAAAATTCTTGTAACTCTTGTCTGTTGACAGATAACCGTATTGCTTATCTGGTCCGCTTTCGCAAACCAGAAGTCCATCTTCCACATACCATCTTTCTGTTCCATGAATCGTCCAGCCGCTAAGGTCTTTGCCATTAAATAATTTAATGGTTTTTTGAGCCATTACATGGCAGCTAATCAATACAAATACAATCGCCAATAAATTTTTCATGCTTAAGTTTTAATAAAGTTGATTAATTCTCTTTGCTAACATCAAGGTTATTGATTTTACCATTTTTAAAAGCCTTCAGTTCCCTGTTGTAATTCTTATGGTTTTGTTCCGTCAGGTGTTCATCATCTAAAGAAGTTAATTCAGGTTTGCCGGCATTAACCCAGGCCGTGTACCAAAAGCTGCTGACAGATTCAATTGAAGACATCATCTGTTTTTGCACCATACCATTTAAAGCATCGTCGTAAGCCCGGGCATATTCCACTGTTCGCTTAGGCACTCTTTTACTGGTGTCTTCCGGGGTCTTGGGCTGGAATATTTTTTCCTTAGGCGTTTTATTTTTTAATATCTGCTCCACGGCTAATGTTATTTCTGATAGATGATATGAATTATTAATGATATCAAAAATTTCATTTTGTATGTTATAAATATATTTTGGCTGGCCGGTTGAAAATTTGTACGTGTTGCCAAACAATTCAGGGATCTGTGATTCCCATAAACTATGGATACCCTTCTGATCGGATAATTGTCCATCGTAATTGTTTGTTGTATGCAAAGGCACATGCGCATCGCTTATGTAATGGCTTAATTCCGCAGAAATAAAAATTATTTCACCCGGGCTTCGCTTTTTAAAAGCCGCAGTAAGTTTATCCATAAGCATTTGAATATGCCAGGGTAATACGCCAGCCTTTTGCAAAAAAGCACTGTCATATCTGGCAGTTAAAAGCTTCCATGTTTTTGGCAGTGCCCCTACACTATCAACTTTAAAATCTTCAACATCAATAAAATGTTTCGGTGGTTCGGCTTTATCATTTAAAACACCTCGTCTAAGATCAGGGACAACTGAGCCTTCAGTAATAAAATCAATATGATTATAATAGAATACACCCATCTCAGCAGGCAGCGCTAATACAGCGCCCCTGCCAATATGTTTATGCCCCCATACGCCCCAGCCGCTTGCAATAATAGTAGTAAGAGTTACAATAAACAGCGTTAAACAAATTTTTTTACCCATTATATATTTTAAAAGATTTGAAAAACAGGCAGGTTAATTAATTCCATTTGTAACAGCCGTTTTATCTATTTTATTAATAAGCCCCTGCAGCACTTTGCCCGGGCCTACTTCAGTAAAATGTGTTGCGCCATCGCCTATCATGGCTTCTATACTTTGCGTCCATTTTACGGGGCCGGTTAATTGATCAATAAGATTTTGTTTTATCTGCTGAGGATCTGTAACTGCCTGCGCCACTATGTTTTGATAGACGGGGCAAAATGGCTCATTAAAGTTTAAAGCATTAATTGCATCGCTAAGTTCTTCTTTAGCAGGACGCATTAATGGGGAATGAAAAGCGCCGCCGACCGGTAATAATAGAGTGCGTTTGGCACCGGCAGACTTTAATAATTCCATAGCTTTTTCAACACCAGCAATTGTGCCTGAAATAACCACCTGGCCGGGACAATTATAATTGGCGGCTACAACAATATCATCAATCCCATCGCAAATTTCTTCAATCTTTTCATTTGCCAAACCTAACACCGCTGCCATGGTAGAAGGATTTATTTCACAGGCTTTTTGCATAGCCAAAGCCCTTATCGCTACAAGCTTTAAAGCATCTTCAAATGATAAAGTGTTGTTGGCAACCAGCGCTGAAAATTCACCGAGTGAATGACCGGCAACCATATCCGGCATAAGACCAGGCGTAGTTTTGAAGATGACAACTGAATGTAAAAAAACTGCTGGCTGGGTAACCTTTGTTTGTTTCAGTTGCTCATCACTACCCGAAAACATAATTTCTGAAATATCAAAACCAAGTATTTCATTTGCAATGATGAAAAGATCTTTTGCCGTGGAATTATTTTCATAAAGAGAATTTCCCATGCCGGAAAATTGCGATCCCTGGCCTGGAAATATGTATGCATGCTTCATGCAATAAAGATAAATGGAATCGCTTAATGTTTTCTTATCAGGTCTGCCGTGATAAGGTTGATAAATTCGTTTCGTGTGGGTTGTTTTTCAAATTCTCCGCTAAAGGCTGAAGTGGTGGTTACAGAATTTTGCTTTTGCACACCACGCATCATCATACATAAATGAGACGCTTCAATTACAACAGCCACGCCAAGTGGCTGCAGCGTTTCCTTTATGGCTTCCAAAATTTGGGTTGTCAGCCTTTCCTGTACCTGCAAACGACGGGCATATACATCCACAACTCTTGCAAGTTTACTAAGACCTGTGATCCATCCATTAGGTATGTAGGCAATATGCGCCTTACCAAAAAATGGCAGCATGTGATGCTCACACATGCTATAGAGTTCTATGTCTTTAACCACAATCATCTCACTAATATCTTCATGAAACTTGGCTGAATTTAGAATCTCTTTTGCATCTAAAGTATAGCCTTGGGTAATAAACTGCATGGCTTTGGCAATGCGTTCAGGCGTTTTAAGTAGGCCTTCTCTATCCGGATCTTCGCCCAGGGCGCCTATGGTCTGCCGGTAGCTTTGTGTAAGTTGTTGCGTAACGTCCGCATCATAATGTTCCGTTTTTGTATAAGCCATAAATAACAGGTTGTTTTTATTACTCAATAACAGGATACTCTACAAAGTTGCGCTCGGTTTCAAACAACCTTACCTGCAGATCAAGTTTTGTTGAAAGCAAGGCACGCAGAATATCATAGATCACTACTACAATATTTTCAGCAGAAGGGTTCTGATTTTTAAATTCTTCTGTGTCAAGATTTAAATTTTTATGATCGAACTTATTTAAAACATTCTCGTTAATCATATCACTCAGTACCTTCAGGTCTATAACATAGCCTGTTTCAGCATCAGGTTCGCCGGTAACTTTTACAATAAGTTCATAGTTATGGCCGTGATATGAGGGATTATTACACTTACCAAAAACAGCTTCATTCTTTTCCTTACCCCACGCCGGGTTATTAAGCCGGTGCGCTGCGTTAAAATGTTCTTTTCTAAAAACAGAAACTTTTTTCATTTGATTTATTTTCATTATTCTTCACCAAAATATTCCACATAGATGCGTGGGGTTTCATATAGCTTAACGCAATGCAGCCTCACTGAAGCCGGCAAATGCTGCACCAATTGCTTCCATATTTCTACAGCAACAATTTCGGTAGAACACATTTTGCCTTTTAAAAAATCTACATCAACGTTCAGGTTTTTATGATCCAACTTATCTAACACATATTCTTTGATAATGTTACTGAGTTTCTTTACATCAAATAAAAAACCCGTATCTACGTCAGGCTTTCCCTTTACAGTAACATGCAGATCATAGTTATGCCCATGCCAGTTTTCATTGGCACATTTGCCAAAATATGTTTCGTTCTTTTCAACACTCCATGCAGGATTAAATAATTTATGTGCAGCATTAAAATGTTCAATCCGGGTTAAAAAAACCATTACAACTATTTAAATTTTTGCAAAGTTAGCTTAATACGAAAAGTTATTGCAGTATTGGCGAATTTCGCATTATGAATATTTTGCTGGCAAGTGCTACCGATTTTGAAGTTGATATGCAAAAAAACCTTGGATCTGTTTCCCAGGCTAACGTACATATTTCATCACTGGTTACCGGCGTTGGTTTACCAAATGCCATGTATCAATTAACAAAGGCGGTACTTTCAAATAATTATGATTTCATCATCCAGGCTGGTATTGCAGGTACAGTGGGTCATAGATTTGAGCTGGGAAGTGTTGTTATTGTGAAGGAAGACATGTTTGCAGATGTTGGCATCAATGAAAATGGAAAATTTTCAACTTTATCTGATAATGGTTTTGAAGATAAAAATGCCTTTCCTTACATAGATGGCTGGCTAAAAAATAGCAACATTATAAAGTCGGGTTTACCGCAGTGTCGTGGCATTACAGTTAATACCGTTACAAATAATAAGGTGGTTATTGCTGATCAAACCAAATTATTCAACGCTGATGTTGAAAGTATGGAAGGTGCAGCTTTACATTATGTTTGTCTTATGCATCAAATATCTTTTTTGCAATTAAGAAGTATTTCAAATGTTGTTGGTGAAAGAGAAAAGAGCAAATGGCAAATAATCACTGCTATCAAAAATCTAAATGAAGCATTACCAAAAATTCTTAATACTATAATTTCCCACACATGACATTGACGTTAGGGTTTTCACCCTGCCCGAATGATACTTTTATTTTTGATGCATTGGTTAATCATAAAATAGATACCGGGGAATTTAATTTTGATGTAAAGCTTGAAGATGTAGAGTCATTAAACAATATGGCTATTGAAGGCAAACTGGATATTACAAAGATCAGTTATGGTGTATTGCCACTTGCTTTAAAAGATTATGTTGTATTAGATGCAGGCAGTGCGATAGGAAATGGCGTGGGACCATTATTTATCGCAAAAAAGCTACTTAACAATAAGCAAATAAATGATATAGAAGTTGCGATACCCGGAGAGAATACAACAGCCCATTTGCTGTTCAGCCTTGCTTACCCAAAGGCTGCAAAAAAAGTTTTTATGCGTTATGATGACATTGAAAATTTTGTACTCCAATCAAAAGAGGATGTAGCCGGCGTGATCATTCATGAAAACCGCTTTACTTATGCAGAAAGAGGCTTGTATAAGTTAAAGGATCTGGGTGATTTCTGGCAGCAGCAAACCGGCCTATCTATACCTCTTGGCGGCATCGTTGGTAAAAGAAAGCTTAAGAGCGATTTACTTCAAAAAATTGAAACTCTTATCAAAAACAGTATAGCTTATGCTTCTAAAAATTATCCTTCTTTACCAACTTTTGTAAAAGACAATGCGCAGGAAATGAATGAAGATGTGATGCGAAAGCATATTGCTCTTTATGTAAATAATTTTTCACTTAGCCTTGGTAACGAAGGTAAAGCCGCCATAGCAAAGCTTTTGGAGGTTTACAAAAATAATCACCCGACTTATCTTTTTGATTCTGCAGGTATTTTTTTAAATGACTAACGGTTTTCGTTGAGCGCCTTACCAAAAACTTCCAGGCATCTTTTCCTGGCAAAATCATGCTTAACAATTGGCTCAGCATATTGATCACTATCAAACTCCGGCACCCATTTTTTTATATACACATTGTCTTTATCAAAACGTTTTGCCTGTAAGTATGGATTGAAAATTCTAAAATATGGCGCCGCATCATTACCGCTACCAACAGCCCATTGCCAGCCGCCGTTATTAGCTGCAAGATCAAAGTCTAAAAGCTTCTCGGCAAAATAAGCCTCTCCCCAACGCCAGTCAATTAAAAGATGTTTAGAAAGAAAACTGGCAGTAACCATACGTACCCGGTTGTGCATAAAACCCGTTGCGGCAAGCTGGCGCAGGCCTGCATCCACAATGGGATAGCCTGTTTGTCCACTACACCATTTCTTAAATTCATCTTCATTATTTCTCCATGGTATAGTATCGTAAGCTGGCTTAAAAGCTTTGTGTTCGCCAACATGCGGAAAATGCCACAATATCATGTGATAAAAATCTCTCCATATAAGCTCATTTAAATAGGTTTTGTTAAGCGCCAATGCTTCTGTGGCTAACTTTCTGATACTTACAGTGCCAAAGCGTAAATGTATGCCCATCCTTGTAGTGCCTTCTAAACCCGGGAAATCTCTTGTTGCGCTGTAAGCCTTTATCACATCTTCAGGAATATCTCTTTTTGGAATATGTTGATCTGAGGACGAAAAGCCCATTGATTGCAATGTGGGAATGGACGCCGGAGATTGTTTAAAAAAGTTTTTAAAATATTTTTTAACCGGGTATTCTTTAATAAAAAAATCTTCCAGTTTATTTTTCCATTGGCGGCTGTAGGGCGTAAATACTACAAAAGGTTTTCCATCATCTTTAAGTATTTCATCTTTGTGAAAAATAACCTGGTCTTTATAGGCCTCTAATGTGGCATCTCTTCTTTTTAAAAGCGCCCTGATAGCCTTATCTCTTTTAATGGCATAAGGTTCATAATCATCATTAGTAAAGACTTTTGCTATCTGATATTTTTCGAGAAGTGTTTTAAATATATCTTCCGGGCTTCCATAAAAAACTTCAGGCGTACTACCAATTTTTTCTAATTGTGTATGGAGATTTT
>JANLXV010000234.1:0-12360 GCA_031365305.1 Chitinophagaceae bacterium | reverse complement strand
ATGCATTAACATTTAATGCAAAAGGAACCTGGAGCCAGAAATACAACCTCGTGTGGGATAAGCTGCTAAAAATGAATATGTTTCCGCCCTCCGTATTTGACAAAGAAATTAAATATTACCTGTCGAAGCAGAATGATTTTGGCCTGCCGTTAGATAGCCGTAAAACTTACACAAAATCAGACTGGATAATTTGGACAGCTACCTTGGCAAATAACCAAAAAGATTTTGAAGCATTGATGTCGCCTGTATATAAATATGTCACTGAAACATCGTCACGTGTGCCGCTTAGTGACTGGCATGAAACGACAGATGGTAAGATGGTGGGCTTCCAGGCAAGAAGTACGGTGGGTGGTTATTTTATGAAAGTGCTTGAACAAAAAATGAAGAAATAATCAGGAAATAAAAATGATTTTAAGATGTTCAATAAAAAATACCTGACTTTGTTTATCATCAATTTTATTTTGTTGCTTTTAAGTTTTTCGATAAACGTATCAGCACAAAATTTTTCTAAAACTGTTCACTTCGTTCCTGAAAAATACCACGGGTTGCCCCTGGGTGCAATAAAGCCCGAAGGCTGGTTGCTGCATCAATTACAGATCATGCGTGATGGCACAACCGGTCATCTTGATGAAGTTTATAATAAGATCAAAAATGATAATGGCTGGCTCGGTGGCAAAGGCGATAGCTGGGAAGAAACACCTTATTGGCTGGATGGCGCAGTACCATTGGCATACCTGCTGAATGATACAATTTTAAAGGCAAAAGTATTACGTTACATCAACTGGACATTGGATAACCAGCGGCCTTCCGGCTATTTTGGTGGCATTACAAAATGGGAACGTGAAACCGGCAAGACAATTACCGCTGACAGTTCTGCAAAGGCTGATGACTGGTGGCCAAAGATGGTGATGTTGAAAGTATTGCAACAATATTACACGGCAACAAATGATAAGCGTGTGCTCCCGTTTATGCGTAAATATTTTGCTTACCAGTTACAAACATTAAAGGCTTCGCCTTTAAATAAGTGGAGTGAATGGGCGGAGTCACGGGGTGCTGATAATGTACTAATAGTACAATGGCTGTACAGCATTACTAAAGACGTTTCATTATTAAAGCTTGCAGCACTCTTACAGGAGCAATCTCTTCCGTGGAGTAAATATTTCTATGGAAGAGATTGGGTGATTAACGCAGCAGCGCATCAAAATAATATTGCCTGGATGACAAGGCATGGCGTAAACGTGGCTATGGGCTTAAAAGATCCTGTTGTTCAATACCAGCGCACAGGTGATAAAACTTATTTGCAAACCGCTAAGACAGGCTTTACAGATTTAATGACATTGCATGGCCTTCCCTACGGGATGTTCTCTGCAGATGAAGACCTGCATGGTAACGATCCTACACAGGGTACTGAATTGTGCGCTGTTGTAGAAGCTATGTTTTCTTTGGAAGAGATGATTGCTATGACCGGCGATATTTATTATATGGATGCCCTGGAACGTATGACCTTTAATGCACTGCCTGCTCAAACTACCGACGATTATAATAACAAGCAATATTTCCAAATGGCTAACCAGGTAAATATTAAGAAAGGCGTTTTTAATTTTTCTCTGCCCTTTGAACGGGAGATGAACAACGTACTTGGCATGCGCAGCGGTTATACCTGTTGCCTTGCCAACATGCACCAGGGGTGGACGAAGTTTACCACGCACTTATGGTATCAAACCAGCGGAAAAGGCTTGGCAGCACTACATTTCAGCCCCGGTAAGGTTACCGCTAAAGTAGGTGCTTCAAATACAGAAGTAACAATTGACGAAACAACAGCATATCCTTTTGATGATGTGATCACCTTTGATATCACCACAACTAAAGATGTGTTTTTTCCTTTTGAATTGCGCATACCATCCTGGTGTAAAGAAGCCACGATCCTGTTAAATGGAAAAAGTTTGCCAACGGAAAAAGGCGGGCACATCATTAGCATCAACCGCACATGGAAAAACCACGACAGGCTCACCTTAACGCTTCCAATGCAAATCACCACTTCAAACTGGGGCCGCAATTCGAGAGCTGTTGAAAGAGGACCGTTGGTATATGCCTTAAAACTGGATGAAATCTGGAAAAAGGAAACTGATAAAACCGAAGGCGATTATTATACAGTGACTACAAACAATGCCTGGAATTATGGCCTCATTGATTCGATGATTAAACAGCCTTCAACGGCCATGCAGGCAAATACTGTTAAACCTGTAACTGAAAGCTTTAGCTGGAACCTGGCCAATTCGCCTATTGAAATCACTGCACTCGCAAGAAAAATACCTTCGTGGAAAATTGTAAATGATGTAGGGCCACAGCCGGTTACCGCAAGAGACGGCTTGTTTATGGGTGACACAAATGATACGGTTGAAAAAATAACTTTAGTACCATACGGTTGTACCAAGGTGAGGATTGTTGCCTTCCCCGTTGTGCGGTAGTGGCTTTAATTTTTTACAGTTTATCCATCATTTTATACAATTCATTCTTTGGAATGTTGTGTAACCCTGAGCAAAAATGTACTTTGTTGTTGGTTTCTATAAAAATTAAAACACATAATCATGTACAGCAAATTTTTTGCAATGCTATGTATCGCCGCAATCGTTATTATCAGTTTTTGTTGCAGCACACCAGTAGGAGATGCCACCGGTGTTAACATTACACCCGACTCCGTTCAACAGGCTGCTAAAGAAGACCCGGTTAAAAGAGGTGAATATTTGGTGCAGGTTATGGGTTGTGATGATTGTCATTCGCCCAAAAAAATGGGTGCGCAAGGCCCTGAAGTTGATCAGGAGCTGCGATTATCTGGTTATCCTTCTTCCAGACCATTACCACCAATAGACAAGAAAAATTTAAGCAATGGCTGGATGTTATTTACCGGAGACCTTACGGCTGCAATTGGTCCGTGGGGCATGTCATTTTCAGCTAACATCTCCAGCGATTCTACAGGGATAGGAAACTGGACGATTACGCAGTTTAAAAAAGCGCTCAGAGAGGGGAAATTAAAAGGTCTTGATAACAGCCGGCCTATTTTACCGCCTATGCCATGGCAGGATTTCAGGCATTTAAAAGATGACGATGTTGAAGCCATCTTTGCTTACCTGAAAACTACTAAACCGGTTAAAAATGTACCACCTGCTCCTAAAGCCCCAACAAATCTTTAATTAAAATACAGTTCATCAATTTTATAACAACAGTGTTTGTAGTTATATTAAGCTTAATGAAATTAACACGCTATACTAAAAAAGATTTACAAATTATGGCTGTTATACAGCCTGTAGTCGTAGTATTTATTAATATGTTGCTTTTTGAGTGAAGAATTTTTTTAGAGCCAATGCTGCTTTTTAGTGTGGCTTTACCTAAATTGGATCCGTCAAGCGAAGTTTATAAAGGCTAATGTTTGAAATAGAAAGTATTTATTAACGCTTCATCCCTTCTAATTCTTTTTGCATTCTGAACATTTCATCCCGCAATTTTGCAGCTTCCATAAAGTCCAGATCACGGGCCGCTTTTTCCATTTGTTTTTTGATTTGTGCAACCGCTTTTTCAGCCTGCGGAATAGTTTTGTAAGTTGCCTGTTCATCTGCAGCAACTGTCACCAGTTCATTAACTGCATAAGGCGATTTATCATTGTAGCCTTTAATGTCAAGCACAGACGTTTGCCCCATGATCTGTTCGATAGACTTCGTAATCGTTCTTGGTGTTATATTATGTTCAATATTATAACTGACCTGTTTTTCCCGTCTTCTGGTAGTTTCATCAATGGTTTTCTGCATGCTTTCCGTCATAGTGTCGGCATAAAAAATTACAAGGCCATCAATGTTTCTTGCGGCTCTGCCTGCAGTTTGCGTTAATGATCTTTCGTTACGTAAAAAGCCTTCTTTATCTGCATCTAAAATAGCCACCAGCGAAACTTCCGGCAGATCTAAACCTTCTCTTAATAAGTTAACACCTACCAATACATCAATCTCACCCAGTCTTAATTCTCTTAAAATTTCTATCCTGTCAAGCGTATGTACCTCGCTATGTATGTATTTTGATTTGATATTGATGCGATGAAGATATTTATCCATTTCCTCGGCCATGCGTTTTGTAAGTGTTGTCACCAATACCCTGTCACCTTTTGTTACCCGTTTATCTATCTCATCAAGCAGGTCATCTATCTGGTTTATGGATGGCCTTATCTCGATCGGCGGGTCAAGCAAGCCAGTTGGGCGAACAACCTGTTCAACCACGATACCACCGCTTTTTTCAAGCTCGTATTCGCCAGGCGTAGCACTAACATATACCGTTTGATTAAGCATGCTTTCAAACTCATTAAAATTCAGGGGACGGTTGTCTAAAGCAGAAGGCAGCCTGAAACCATAATCCACCAAAATTAATTTTCTTGATCTGTCGCCGCCATACATGCCACTTACCTGTGGAATGGTTTGATGGCTTTCATCTACAATGCATAAAAAATCTTTAGGAAAATAATCCAATAAACAGAAAGGCCTCGTGCCAGGTTCCCGGCGATCAAAAAATCTTGAATAATTTTCAACGCCATTACAATAGCCTAATTCCCTGATCATTTCTATATCATAATTTACTCTTTCACTGATGCGCTGGGCTTCAATATATTTCCCGGTGCTTTTAAAATAATCCGTTTGCCTGCCGCACTCATCCTGTATCTCATATAAAATATCATTCAGTTTATCTTTCGGGGCTATGTATAAATTGGCGGGAAAGATGGCCGCATTATCAAGATCAATAATGCGTTTACCGGTTTTCAATTCAAGGCTTTCAATGGTTTCAATTTCATCGCCAAAAAAAGTGATGCGATAGCCATAATCAGCATAAGGCAGATTGATATCAACGGTATCGCCTTTTACCCTGAAGGTTCCCCTCGCAAAATCACCCTGCGTTCTGGAATACAAACTATTAACTAACGCATGCAAAAATCCCTGCCTGCTTATCACTTGCCCTTTTTGAATACGCACCACGCCATTCGCAAAATCTTTCGGGTTACCAATACCATAAATACAACTCACACTGGCCACTACAATTATATCTCTGCGGCCGGTTAATAATTGCGAAGTGGCATGCAGCCGGAGTTTATCAAGTTCTTCATTAATGCTGAGATCTTTTTCAATGTAAGTATCACTTACGGGCATGTAGGCTTCAGGCTGGTAATAATCATAATACGACACAAAATACCCGACTGAATTCTCGGGGAAAAATTGTTTGAACTCGCCATATAGTTGTGCAACAAGCGTTTTATTATGTGTTAGTACGAGGGTTGGCTTTTGAACATTTTCAATAACATTGGCCATGGTAAATGTTTTACCACTCCCCGTTACGCCCAGTAAGGTTTGATATTTTTCGCCCTGTAAAATCCCTTCTGTTAACTGCTGAATGGCGTGGGGCTGGTCACCGGCCGGCCCGTAAGGTGAGTGAACTTTAAACAACATTTTATAAAGTTATGAAGCCGGAATTTATTTTAAACTCCTTCAATTTAATACCTATTGCTTTATCCAGCTTCGCCGTCAGTAATTTCAGTACCGGTTTTCTCCGGGGCTTTATCTTTATCAGTAGTATCACCGGGGTTATTTTTAATATTTTCATTGGCACGGGGATCTTCATTCTCCGCAGGTTTTTGTCCTATTCCTTTTTCTTTACCAATCTTATCCATTTCTTCTTTTTTGCTATTGTTCATAAATATTTTTATAAATGAGGATATAATTCTATGCCAGAGATCTACATCTTTCAAATATTTAAGATCTTATCTTTTTTGTTTTGTAGAATCTTTTTTAGGGGAGCGATGAAATTATATTTGTACATTAACAATGTATAAAATTTACATTTAATTTATGCCCGCTTATGTAATTGTAGAAGTAAATATTCACGACCCTATATATTATGAAGACTATAAAAAGCTGACACCCGCAGCCATTGCTGCCTTTGGTGGAAAATTTATAGTTAGAGGCGCACAAACCGAAAGCCTGGAAGGCGACTGGAACCCTGAACGTATTGTTGTGCTTCAGTTTGAGAGTGTATCTAAAGCCAAAGAATGGTGGGCTTCTGAACTATATGCAGTTGCTAAAAAAATACGGCAGGCTTCAGCATTTACAAAAATGCTGGTTGTTGCTGGTTATGAAGGCTGACTTATTTGTAGATAACAGTATCTGGCCGTGGCATAACTATTTGCTCTTGTTCTTCTTTAGCTTTTTTCTTAAAAAATCTTCTGAAAAGAAAATTGTGTTGTAAGGCTTCAAGGTCTTCATCTAATTTTTTTGAGCCTGATTGCAGGTTATTTAATGTCGTTTTTAAATATCCGGCGGTTTGTTCATCGTTCAGTAACATACCAAGCGGCGCTTTATTATTGGTAAGACCTTCATTAAAAGTGTTAGATGCCTTTTTTAAATTGTCCACTACTTCGTTAGATGTTGCGGTGGCGGTTTGTAATTGCAAAGAGGTTGCCCTTAATTGACTAAACAAAACCGTATCTGTTACCAACTCGTTAGCCAACGAACCTTTTGTTTGCAGCTTGCCGGCATAATTAGACATGGCGTTTGAAAGTAATTCAATTTTATTGGAAGCTCTTTGTAAAGAATTGGTTGTGGCATAGATGGAGCTGATGAGTTTCTCATCGCTCAAAAGCTTGCCGATGGTGCCTTTACCTGCAACCAGGTCGCCACTTATGGTTTTAAAACCGGTGGTAATATCTAAAAGATTGTCATTGCTTTTTGCCAGGGTGTTCATCATCTCTTCTGTTGATTTTAATTTTTCAACACCTAAAACATCTCCCTGTTCAATCTCCGCTGTTTGTAGCGTGCCGCCGTAGATAACAATTATTTTATTACCGATCAAGCCATCAGAACTTACCTTGGCTTTCGCATCTTTCCTGATAAATTGTTTTGATTTCTCCTCAATATTAATAGTTACCTGCACTTTTTCATTGCCTGCAAGCGTTACCTGTTTTATGGTGCCGATCTTTACACCGGAAAACCATACATTATTGCCTTTTTGAAGACCATTAACATCATCAAATACAGCTTTAATACTCACTGACTTTTGAAAGGTTTTTTGCTGATTGCCAAGTGTGAGTACTGTCATTATAAATATGGCAAGGCCAATAAAAATAAAAATGCCTACAATGGTGGCTCTTTTGTTGCTGGTAGCTGTCATGTTCTATTTAATAAAGTTGTAATTGTAAAAACTCGTTATTCTTTCATCTCCGGTATTAAATACTTCGTCAAAAGTTCCTTGCTTAATAAACTTTCCATCAAGCAGCATGGCAACCCGGTCACCGGTAACTTTTGCACAGGTAAGATCATGTGTGATGATGATAGAACTCGTTTTATATTGGTCCTGTACAAGGTTGATCAGCTTATTGATTTCGATACATGTGATAGGATCAAGCCCCGCTGTTGGCTCATCGTACAACATTATTTCAGGTTGTAGAATGACTGTTCTGGCGATACCTATTCTTTTTTTCTGTCCGCCGGAAAGTTCAGAGGGCATCTGATCAATGGCTTGCTTTAATCCTACGGCTTCAAGCACTCTTTCAATTGCACTGGTTCTTTCTTTTGCTGTCATTTTCCGGGAATGTCTTTCAAGTGGAAAAGCCAGGTTTTCCCTTACTGTCATACTATCATATAAGGCACTGTTCTGAAATGAAAAACCAATCTTTAACCTGAGTTCATCAAGAGCGTTTGGATCAAGCGTTTCTACATCCTGCCCTAATACTTTCACAATTCCTTTGTCGGCTGGTAATAAGCCGGAAATAACTTTTATCAATACAGATTTTCCTGTACCTGACCTGCCCAGAACCACTACATTTTCACCACGATGCAGGTCAAGATCAATGCCACGCAGTACATGATTATCTCCAAAAGATTTATAAAGATCTTTTATTTCAATAACCTTCTCATCAGTCTTTCTTGTTTCCATGAATTATCTCAGGCTGTTTGAAATCTGAACAATAAGAATCTCTTCAATAAATATCAGGAACATTGAAATTACTACCGAGGCATTAGCCGCTTTTCCTACCCCTTCAGTTCCCCGGCTTGCATTATAGCCCTGGTAGCAGCCTACAATACCAATAGTAAAACCGTACACAATACCTTTTATCAACGATGAAAAAATATCGAGGAATGATATCTTTTCAAAAGCCTGTTCAAAAAACGATACAAAGCTTGTAGCCTCATTATTATAAACGTTGAGAAAAGACCCCAGCATACCTACCAGCCCTGTGTAAAACATCAACATCGGGATCATTATAGTAGTAGCCAAAACCCGGCTTACAACAAGAAATTTAAACGGATTAACCGCTGAAACCTCCATGGCATCAATTTGTTCGGTTACCCTCATTGAGCCAAGTTCAGCACCCATATTGGAGCCAACTTTACCCGCAGCAATTAATGCGGTTATTAGCGGAGCTAACGCTCTTATAATTGCGATGGCAACCAGGGAAGGCAACCAGGACGTCGCCCCAAACTCAGCAAGCGATGGCCGGGATTGTTTTGTAAATACGAGTCCTGTAATAAAACCAGTCAGCGTAATTAAAGGCAGAGATTTAAAGCCTACTTCATAGCACTGGCGTATAATTTCCTTGAATTCATACGGCGGCTTAAGTACTTCTTTAAAAAATTTGATAACAAACCTGGAAGCATCGTACAGGTTAAAAAAAATGGAATCAATTCCCCTCGTAATTAAATGTGCTTTCGGCTGCTTAATGTTCATACCCTTTAAAAGTTATTAATCAAAATCCACACCATAAGGGCAGAATTTCAATAAGTTTATTTATTTTCCGTTGCTCATTATTTTTTTGCGATGCTTGGTTCCCCAGTTGTGTAATTCATCTATAAGCCTTTGAAGTGATTTACCATAATTGGTTACGGCATATTCTATAGTATCATAAACAGTTCGTTTAATCAACTTGTTCATCTCAAGATATCTAAGTTCTTTAGAAAGCATCCGGTCTGTAATGCCAGGAATGTCCTTTGATATTTCACTAAATCTTTTATTACCGAAGGACAGGGAAATCATAATAGGCACTTTCCATTTACCGCTAACAATTTCCAGGGCATCACGTACAGGTAAAATTACTTTGGCAGACTCATTTTGAGTTTTAGCTGCAATATGTTTTTCAACAGGCATAAGTATTGGTTTAATGTTCGGCTATACAGTGGTATAGTACTATATTTTTTATAGCAAATGTACTATAACTCATTTTAAAAAATACTGGTGTATACAAAATAATTACTTCAACAACCCGGCCGGGGCGCAAAGGGCCGTTAATAGCTAATTGGATAGCCGGAAGAGTAAAAGCCTTTGGTCATTAATAATTAAAATTAAATGTTTGTAACAATGGCAACCCTTTTGATGAATGTTGTAATAATAAAATATTAATTATGAACAAGACAACCAATCAAAATGTAAATCAGAACAGGCAGCTAAACAATAACAAGAAAAGGCCTGAACAACGCGATGACCTGGATAGCAGGGAAGCGGAAGAACAAATGACTAAAGGTGATGATGTGACACATAATACGAAAGACACAAAACATAAAAAGCAAGAGAAAAAAAAGATGGTGTTTAAAAAGGATATTATTTAGAAGTTGCTTTAACAAAAGCTTATTAATTGTGCATTAATCTTCTTTCCTAAAATACTTTCTCATAATAGCAACGGCTAAAAAACCCCGTTCAAATTGATTATGAAAAAGCAATTTTTACTATTCATCTTTATCTTTTCTACCATTATAAGTTTCGCACAAACCAAACCTCAATTTGGTATACGCGGTGGTATTACTTCTACAAGTATGCGTGGCGACGCCGTAACTAACCTTAATAAGCTTTTAAATTTTACTAATGGCATGGTAACTACTAAAAGCAGCACCGGTTTTTTTGGAGGAGCTTATGTTAGCATTCCACTGGCTGCAGGGTTTTCAGTGGAGCCAGCCGTTTATTATTCATTAAAAGGTTATGAGTTAAAAGGCGCCTTAAATATTAAAGGCATGGATATTTTAAATGCAAATGCAAAAGCCCAGCTTCAGTCTCATTATGTTGATATTCCGGTGTTGCTTAAAGCCAATGTTGGCGGCCTACAAGTTTTTGCGGGCCCACAATTATCTTACCTGGCAAAAGCAGATTTAAAAACTACTGCCGGTGTTTTGGGCATAAACCTGTTTAGCAATAAAAGTAAAGCAACAGCCCAGTTCAATCGGTGGGATGCGTCTTTAACAGGAGGTATAGGTTATCAATTTAGTAATGGCTTAAATATAATGGCGTCTTATGACTACGGTTTATCAAAAGCAGATGCCAATCAAAATATAAATTCTTACAACCAGGGATTTAAAGTAGGGCTGGGTATCGGTTTGTAAAACGCCTGCTTTAGCAGGTTATGATATTAAAAGTATCCATGTAAAATGAAAACTATATTTACAGCAGGTGTAAGAGCCTGCTATATGTATTTATAGTTTAACCAGGTTTTGCCGCAGGGCTTCCATACATAGCCCTACACGGCTTTGCACCTCAAGTTTCATAAATAAAATTTCCCGGTAACCATCTATAGTTCTTTCGCTCAGCTTCATTAGGGCGGCAATTTGTACATAGGTCAAATCCGTGCAGGCAAGTTGTAAAAATTGTAATTCTCTTGCTGAAATTTTATGCACATGCTTTTCTTCAGCGGCTAAAATTTTTTGCAGATTTATGTTTGTTGCATCTGCATTGTAGAATCCTTTTTTTACAATTTCATTTAAAGCTCTTTCCAATTCATTCGGGTGCGTATCCTTTAAAAGATAGCAACAACAGCCTGCCCGTATCATTTTTATTATGGTATCATCTTTATTATTCATTGAAAGAGCTACAAGATACATCGTAGGAAATTTTTGATTTAACCACTTTGCTGTGCTTACGCCATCCATTACCGGCATATTTACATCTATCAACATAATGTCAGGTATATGCTCACTAACATTTAATTTCTGTTGAAGTTCTTCTCCATTAAGCGCCTCTACGCATACTTCAAAGTTTTTGAAACTATCTATCAGCATTTTTAGCGACTTTAAAAAAAGTTGATGATCGTCCGCTAATCCAACTTTATATATCATGCCTGTAAATTTGTTTTAGGAATAGTAACTGTTATTGCTGTACCGCCTTCCTTACGCAGGTGAACATCTAAAGCGCCGCTAAGCAGTTCTGTTCTGTGCTTCATATTTTGCATGCCGGAGCCGGTATTTCCATCGTCTATGCTTATACCTATGCCATCGTCAATAATCTGCGCAGTGAAGGTATCGTCTGCAAAAAATAATTTGATAGCAAGGTTTTGCGGCCTTGCATGTTTAATGGCATTTTGCATGGCCTCCTGAATAATGCGGAACAAAATGATTTTGTGTTCAGATAGCATAGCAGGTTCGCCGGGTGAGATAAAGGATGCTTTGAGAAAGCCGCCTGCGTTAACCCTGTCAACTTCATTTTGAATGTTATCAATAATGTTGAATTGCTTTAACCAATCCTTGTCTAAAACTTTTGATAACGATCTTAATTCCTGTATTGCTTTTGCAAGTGTATCTGCTGCAGATTGCAGAGAATCAGGCACAGCCTGCATTTGCCGTTGGGTAATGCCTACCAGCATAAGCGCACTGCTCAGTAACTGGCCAATGTTATCATGTAATTCCCCTGATATTTGCTGAAAGGTATTTTCCTGCACTTCAATTTGCGACGTAAGCAACTGGTTAGTAAAAATTGAAGCAGCAAGCTCCCGTTCTGCAATAATTTTTTTACGTTTTCTTCTGTATAAAATCAATACAAAAAAGAGGAAGCCGAGTAAGAGAAGTAAAACAACCGTCACAAAAACTATTGCAAATAAGACTTCTCTTTTTTCCATTTACATGCGGTATAAAATCCAACAAGTACAAGTGTGTACAGGATGCATTCCAGTGTTAGCATAATAATAGCATATACGTTTCCCTGGGGATCGAGGTTATATTTTACAATATATCCTAATGCACTGAAATAAACAATTACACCGGTAAAATAAAACAGCCAGCCTGTAACCATCCAAAACATAGGGATAGAAAAAAAATTAACCGGCGTATCTGATAAAAATAATGTGGAGAGGTAAACAATAGAAAAGATGATGATGCATATTATACCAAGGCTGATGGACATTGAATTGAAGGTATAAAACCCCTGGCCGTATGAAATGTTCCAAAGTGCAAAAGGCAGGAAGCATATCAGCAGAATTTTTGCAAGGGTCTTATTTTTTTTTGTTGCGGCAGCATAGTTATAAGTGAGCAAAACAAAAGAAATCTCAAAAAGAAAATAGAGGTTTATGATAAAATGATTGCT
>JANLXV010000218.1:0-4313 GCA_031365305.1 Chitinophagaceae bacterium | reverse complement strand
GTTTTGGGAAGTTTTCATATTCCTTATACCTCTGTCACCCTTTTATTTTAGCGGTTCTCGCCATATATATTCCCTTAAACCATTTTTCTTATTTTGCTTATATACTCTTTTCAATAGCAGGGGCATATTTATTTTATCTTTTGTTTGAAAGGCCATCTCATTTGTTGGCTCAAAAGTTAAGTTCTGCTTTAAAAAAACGCCAACCTGAAGCTTATATAAAGCACAAAAAAGCTTAATAAATTTTGTATATAAACATGAAAATATCAAAAGAGTCAAAGCCCCTAAATTCAACCCACCTTTATTTTATCAATGAAAAGAAATAAAAAGAGAATTGCGTATTGGGCGGTAACAACAGTAGTTCTGATTGTAGCTTGCGAGGTATTTTTGCGGGTGCATTACGGGTTTTGTAATGATGTTTTATACAGGGAAGATAAGGATTATGAATACATAGCATTACCCAATCAAAACAGGCTACGTGCAGGTAAGCGGATTAAGTACAACAGCTTATCCATGCGGAGTCCCGAAGTGGATACAGATAGCTCAACAGTAAAAATTTTAGGCTTTGGAGATTCTATAATAAACGGCGGGGCAATCATCAGCCAGGATTCACTGGCAACATCAATTTTACAGGCGTCATTACCTACAGTTTTTAAAAAGAAATGGCAACTATTAAATATTTCTTCTGAGTCATGGGGCCCCGACAACTCTTACGCTTACCTGCTCAGGCATGGCGACTTTAATGCAAAGGCAATTATCTTATTCGTAAATTCTGCTGATGCACATGATACTATGACTTTTCGCAAAACTGTAGGTGTAGATCCGGATCATTTAGATAAACAATATCGCTTTGCCCTTATAGAATTTTTCGACAGGTATTTACCCGTTGTAAAGAATTATTTTAGAAATGATAAGCGAGCCGAAAATGTGATGAATGATAAAAGAGTTGCATTAAATTTTAAAGAGGATAAAAATTTCAACAAAGGATTTCTGTCGTTCCTCAATTATTCAAAAGAATATAACATTCCATTATTTTTCTATTTGCATCCGGATAAAATTGAATTTATTCAGCAAGACTATACTAATGAAGGCCACGAAATTATTCATTTTGCCAAAGAGCACAACATTCATTTGATTGAGGGCTTAAAATCAAAAATGGATACATCGGCTTATGTTGATCTAATTCATGTAAATGAGAAAGGGCAGCGCAGCATAGCCGAAGCCATAATGCAGGATATTCAGCAAAACAGTGGTTTTTATAAACCATTATTTTAAATTTGCTAACAAGAGTAAAGTGTTACACAAAAGGTGTTATCTATAAAGCTTTTACGGAGAGGTGGTTTAATTAAAAAAGCCCGTTAATCCTGGCTAATCAGTTGTCCCACGAGGATTCGAACCTCGACAAACAGAATCAAAATCTGTCGTACTACCTTTATACTATGGGACAAGGGAGTGCAAAAGTAAGGGTATACATTTTATTTTCAAACTGAAATGCTTTCTTTTCAATTTAAAAAATCAGCCGTTTTCCTCCTGCTCTTTCAGGTTTTTTATAAAATCCAGTGCATCCGGAATTACGTCGCACATAATAGTTATGATTGAACCGGGTATTACGTTTTGATAAGCATGCATTATCGCATCTCTTTCCTTAGGAATAATATTAATTTTTATATCTTTTTTACCCGCTTCATGTATACCTTCCACCAATAGGTTTATGATTTCTTCTGCCGTTCTGCCGCGCAGGTTTTTATCCTGGCGAATAATAATTTCATCAAAATTTTCTCCGGAAATTTTCCCTATTTCCCTGATGTCTTCATCCCTGCGGTCGCCGGTACCGCTGATTATTCCAACTTTTGGAGAGGCTTCAAACTTGTTTACAAAATCGCAAAGCAATTGTAAACCTGCGGGGTTATGCGCAAAATCAACTAAAAATTTAAAATTCTTAAACTGGAATAAATTGAGTCTGCCCGGGGTTTGCGTGGCTGAAGGAATAAAAGTATGAAGTGCCTGGCGGATATCTTCAACTTTAATATTTCTATATAAAAAACAGGCCAGCACCGCCGGCAAGGTATTCATGATATTATGTACGGCTTTACCACCAAAAGTTATGGGTATATCATGTACTTTTTCAACCCGGGTTTTCCAGTTGCCTTTCATTATTGTAACATAGCCATGTTCAAAAACAGCAGCCATTCCACCTCTCTTGCAATGCCTGACAATCCGTGGATTATTTTCATCCATACTAAACAATGCAATATTGCATTGAAGTGTTTTACGCATGTCGTAAACCAAATCGTCATCAGCATTCAAAATAGCGAACCCTGCAGGGAAAACTGTTTCAGCTACTACAGATTTAACCTTAGCCATTTGCTCAAGGTTTGTTATACCTCCTAAGCCGATATGATCTGCAGTAACATTAGTTATGATAGCAATGTCGCAATTTGTAAAGGCCAGGCCACTTTTTAAAATGCCACCCCGTGCACATTCAAGTACTGCAAAATCTATTGTTGGATCTTTTAAAACAAACTCTGAGCTTTTAGGCCCGGTGCAATCGCCTTTCATCATTAATTGGTTTTGTATATATACACCATCTGATGTTGTAAAACCAACTTTATAACCTGCGGTTTTGCAAATGTGCGCTGTTAACCTTGATGTGGTTGTTTTACCGTTAGTGCCAGTAATGGCAATGATCGGTATCCGGCCATTAGTGCCTTTGGGATATAACATATCCACAAGAGGTTCAGCAACATTTCGGGGTATACCTGATGATGGTTCTACATGCATTCTAAACCCCGGCGCTGCATTCACTTCAAGTATAGCGCCGCCGTTTTCAAAAAGTGGTGTACGCAGATCAGAAGCCATGATATCAATACCACAAATATCAAGGCCAATAATTTTTGCAATTCTTTCAGCCATGATGATATTTACCGGATGCACATCTTCTGTAACATCTGTTGAGGTTCCGCCGGTTGAAAGGTTGGCTGTTGGCTTAAGTAAAACCAATTCATCTTTTGCCGGAACAGTGTCTAAAAT
Source organism: Chitinophagaceae bacterium (assembly GCA_031365305.1). GTDB lineage: Bacteria > Bacteroidota > Bacteroidia > Chitinophagales > Chitinophagaceae > Ginsengibacter. The sequence continues at coordinate 1,286 of JANLXV010000218.1, read as the reverse complement.
ATAGCCTGCATCGTCCAACATTTTTTGGGTAAAGTCATCAATTTTAATTTGGGTCAACACTTTTTCATGGCCATACCCCCTGCGTGAATCCTTGTTCGTTTCGTCCACTAACCATTGTATAGTATGTTCGCCATCTCCTGTTACAGCGGCTGGCGTACGCAAAGCTGCACACACGAACTTGTAGTTAACAACAAGCACTCTAAAATCAAAGCCGGTTATATACTTCTCGCAAATGACATGCCTGCCAAATTTCCGTGCAGCTTCAAGCGCCTTTTCTGCCTGTTCTTTAGTAGTAATATTTGTAGTAGCACCTTTGCCGTGATTACCATTAATTGGTTTTATAACCAAAGGAAAACCTACTGATCTTACAGCATTTTCAATGGTTTCATCTGCATAAATAATCACACCTTTTGGTACGGGTATTTCAGCGGAGCTTAAGAGGTTCTTTGTTTCTTCCTTGTCACCTGCAATATCTACTGCAATAGAAGATGTAGTGCTGGCAATGGTAGCCCTTACCCTCTTCTGATTAATGCCATAACCAAGCTGCACAAGGCTTTGCCTGTTTAGCCTGATGTATGGTATGCCTCGTTTTACAGCTTCTTCAACAATGCTGCCTGTAGACGGGCCAAGCCTTGTGTCTTCCCTTATTTCACGCATGCGTTGAATATCTTCACTAAAATCATAAGTCTCATTTTTTGCTAATGCATCTACAAGTCTAAACGCCGATTGAGCAGCGTACACACCGGCTTCTTCTTCCATATAATCAAATACCACGAAATATTCTCCAGTTTTCCCGGTTGTCCTGGTACGGCCGAAGCCCATATCCATGCCGGCGATAGTTTGCAGTTCCAAAGCAACATGCTCAATAATGTGCCCCATCCATGTGCCTTCTTCAACCCGTAATAAAAATCCACCTGGTACCAGTTCACTACACCTGTGATCGTAAAGCCCTGGTAAAGCCCCATGTAATCTTTCTTTAAAGCCGGGAATTTTATTAGACGGTTGTTGCTCCATTTCCTCCAGGTCAATTTTCATTTGTATTAGCTTAGGCCGCCTTACGCTCCAATAGTTAGGCCCTTTCAGAACTTTAATGTCTAAAATCTTCATACGTTATATATTTGGCAAATGCAGAATTTTGGTGTAAAATATGAATTGGTTCAGTGGTTCAGTTAACAGGAAGGTAGGAAAATTTAGCAATCCAAAAAAAATACGGACTTCGCATCAAACCTGTTTTATTCAATTGTTTTACATTTGTCGTCAGGTTGGTTTTTGCAGCAATACAAATC
>JANLXV010000154.1:0-8650 GCA_031365305.1 Chitinophagaceae bacterium | reverse complement strand
CATTATTGAAAAAGATGCGCAACTGGCTTTGACTGAACATGCAACGTTGCGTGAATTTCTTCAGTCACAAAAAGATCATACGGCATGGAGTAAAATTTCATAAGCAAAATATTCTATTTCATGATCTGTTAATTAGATATTAAAAAGATAATTGATTAATATTATTGCTCAACCTTACAAGTTAATCTATCGTAAATTCATGTTTAGAACTCCTGCATTGCGTTTCCATAATTATATTTAACCAGAAATAGTACCCGATTAAATGTTGAGAGAACCTCGAATTACATTACGTCTTTTGCTTACTACAGCAATACTGCTGTTTACCTCTACTGTTTTTTCCCAGGTTGCATTTGTTGAGAACAAAGGCCAGTGGGATAAAAAAATAAAATTTATGAGTACCGCAGGTAATGGGGCTTTTTTCCTGCAATCCAGCGGCTTTACAGTTGTTCAGCATGATCAAAAAGATCTAAATCTGCTGATGAATAAAATGCATCAGCAAAAAACGTTGCAGCAATCTGTCTTAAATAAAAATGTTTTAAAATCACATGCGTACAATGTTGAATTTGTAAATGCCAACGCTTCTCCCCAGATCATTCCCGACAAAGCCTCTTCTTCAATAAACAACTATTTTATCGGTAACGATAAATCTAAGTGGGCAAGTAATTGTAAAATATATGGCGCTGTAATTTATAAAGAGGTGTACCCGGGTATTGATGTAAGATACTACAATGATGCAGCCGGAAGATTAAAGTATGACATTATTGCCAAACCGGGTGCTGATATTTCAAAAATTGCCTTACGTTATAAAGGGGTTGATAATCTTAAAATAAAAAATAAAGAATTACTTATTAATACAAGTGTTGGCGAAAACAAAGAACTATACCCGTACACTTACCAGGTTATTAATAACCAGCGTAAAGAGCTTGACGCCAGTTATGTTGTTGATGGCGATGTGGTAAAGTTTAAAGTAAAAGGTTATTCACCACAAAGCACATTAGTTATTGACCCCACGGAAATATTTTTTTCATACACCGGCAGCACAGCAGACAACTGGGGTTTTACAGCCACTTATGGCCCCGATGGCAGTTTTTTTTCAGGCGGTATTGTTTTTTCATCAGGCTATCCTGTTTCCATAGGGGCCTATGATGAGATTTACAATGATGGCGAATTTGATATTGCGATCATGAAGCTTAGCCCAAATGGCAGTAACCGCATTTATGCAACATACATTGGTGGCAACGGCAGTGAACAGCCACACAGTCTTTATGCGGATCCACAGGGCAATCTGGTGATAGCCGGCCGAACCAATTCTTCAGATTATCCAACAACTGCACCAACGTATGGCAGTGGCGGTGGTTGGGATATTATTGTAACCAAATTAAATGCTGCGGGAAGTGCATTAATTGGTTCTATGAAAATTGGCGGTACAAAAGATGACGGTGTAAATATTTCGGATCAAAAGAGCCAGGGCACATCTTCACTAAAAAGAAATTATGGTGATGATGCACGGAGTGAAGTTATTTTAGATAACGGTGGCAACATTTATGTGGCTTCAATGTCTCAATCTAAAACTACAGAAGGTTTTAAAACTTCGCCGGGTGTCTTTCAACCCAACAAAGACAGTTTACAGGACGCCGTTGTATTAAAGCTTGACCCTTCAGCAAATAATGTATTGTTCAGCACTTACCTTGGTGGTAGTGAAAATGATGCGGCTTATGTATTATCTATGGGCATAACAGGTAATGTATATGTTGCCGGTGGTACAGCGAGTAATAATTTCAATGGAATACCTACTGCAGGAATAATATCGCCGGCTTATAACGGCGGCCCATGCGACGGCTTCGTAATTGAGCTCTCGCCTGATGGCTCAAACGCTATCAAAGGTACCTACCTCGGCACATCTTCGGCTGACCAGGTGTATGGTATACAAACGGATAAATTCGGAAGCATATATGTAATGGGAACTACAGAAGGGGTATGGCCTGTAGTAAATGCGGCTTTCGTAAACCAGGGTGCCAAACAATTTATTTCAAAACTTCAACCTGATCTCAGCACTTATGTTTATTCAACCACTTTTGGCTCAAGGGCTGCCTTTCCAAATATTTCCCCAACCGCCTTTTTAGTTGACAGATGTGAAAATGTATACGTGTCTGGCTGGGGCGGAAAATCTAACATGAGGGAAGGTTATGGTAAGGGTACTACAAGAGGAATGCCCGTTACCCCGGATGCCATTAAAGGGCAAACCGATCCTTCAGGCAGCGATTTTTACTTTTTTGTTTTAAAGAAAGATGCCGCCTCACAACTATATGGAACTTTTTTTGGCCAGCTTGATCCTGTAGATCCGGGTGACCCTAATACATTTGGTGATCATGTTGACGGCGGCACAAGCCGCTTTGATAAGAACGGGGTAATATACCAGGCCATGTGTGCGAACTTTAGTAAAACGGTAAATTTTTTTGGTACACCTGGGGCATGGTCCACAACAAATCAGGCAATTGATGGCGGCATGTGCAACCTTGGTATGCTTAAAATTGAAATGAATTTTGCCGGCGTTGCTGCCTCACCCGTAGCTTCTATCAATGGTGTAAAATACGATACTATTGGTTGCGCTCCTCTATTAGTTGACTTTAGTGATTCTCTGCTAAAAGGTAAAAGTTATGTTTGGGATTTTGGAGATAACTCGCCGCAGTATATTTCCACTTCTCCCAATGTTTCCCATTTGTATAATACTGTTGGAAAATACAGGGTAATGCTGGTTGCTATTGATAGCACAACCTGCAACGTTGCTGACACCGCTTATTTAACGATAAGAGCCGGCAGTAATAAAGCCAACCTTGGTTTTATTGCTAATAAATTACAACCTTGTACAAACCTTAGTTATCGTTTCGATAATACTTCAACGCCAACCAATGGCACCTTTAGTCCTCAAAGTTTTACATGGGACTTTGGCGATGGTTCACCCCTGGTGACTGCAGGTACTGAATCTGTAAATCATGCTTACGCAGGGCCCGGCACCTACCTGGTAAAATTATTATTAAGTGATACTTTATTCTGTAATTCACCTGATGATACCGTTAAAATCATCAGGCTTTCTCCACAGGTAAAAGCTGCTTTTGCTACACCACTTACAGGTTGCGTACCCTATACAGCTATATTTCAAAATACATCTCTCGGCGGCTTGAGCTTCTTTTGGAATTTTGGAGACGGCGCTACTTCAACAGTAGATAATCCTACACATGATTACCCTATAGCTGGCACTTACCGGGTTTCGCTTATAGCTTTTGATTCTACATCATGTAATAAGGTTGATTCAACTTTTATAAATGTTACGGTGCAGAATGTGCCTGCGGCAGCATTTTCATTTAGCCCGGTTGTACCGCAATACAATACTTTCACGCAATTTAATAATCAGTCAAGAGGTGCCATAAATTATTTATGGAATTTCGGCGATGAGGAAACTTCCATCGAGGTAAATCCAAGTCATATATTTCCTGCCACAGGCACCTATACCGTTTGTCTTGTTGCAGAAAATGAAGCGGGTTGTACGGATACTGTTTGTCAGCCTGTTCAATCGCTTATCAATCCTTTATTAGACGTGCCTTCAGCATTTACCCCAGGTAAATTTGGTGTGAATGGCATTGTGGGTGTAAGAGGATTTGGTATTAAAAACATGAACTGGAAAATTTATAACAGGTGGGGACAACTGGTTTTTGCATCCACCTCGCCAAAGTCAGGGTGGGACGGGACTTTTAAAGGAAAAGTTCAACCGATGGATGTGTACACCTACACATTAGATGTAATTTTTTCTGATGGAAAGAAGTTAAGAAAAACAGGTGATATCACCTTATTGAAATAAATTGAAGGAGTTAATTATGAAGGGTTTTACAAACATATTTCTCTTTACGCTTGGTACACTACTGGTTTCAGCATCTGCTTACAGCCAGGATCTGCATTTTTCCCAATTCTTCAATTCACCATTAACTACTAACCCGGCTAATACAGGCTTCATTCCTGATGCGGATTACAGGCTTGGTGTTAATTACCGCAATCAATATTCAAATATTATGGCAGTGCCATACAAAACCATGAGTGTATTTGGCGATGCACAGGTTTTTCGTGACAGGCTTGAAAGTGGTTGGGTTGGTCTTGGTGGCGTTATACTCAGGGATGTGGCAGGCAGCGGCAGTCTTACTTCAACCAAGGCTTATGCTTCCGTGGCCTATCACCAGTTATTAGGCTTAAGCAGTTTGCTATCTGCCGGTTTCAATATTGGTGTCGCTAACAAAACAATAGATCAAACCAAACTTAAATTTCCTGACCAGTTCGATGGTAAATTTTTTGACGGCACTCTTCCTACAAGTGTGGTTCTAAATAACAATAATATTACTTATTTTGATATGCAGGCCGGGATGAATTATGCTTATTTTCCTACGCAGGATATTTATATAAATGCAGGCTATTCTATTCATCATATCAATAAACCCAAAGAAACTTTTTTTAATGACCGGGCAGATAGCAGTAACATCCCTATGCGCCATATTGCTTTTTTAAATGCCATTTATAAATTGAATGATCTAGTGATACTGAACCCTAATGCCTATTATACCACACAGGCAAAAGCCAGTGAACTGGTACTTGGTTTTAACGGCTCTTATAATATTTCAGGCGATGGTGCAAAACAATTAATCGGCGGATTATATTATAGATTGAAAGATGCGGTAATCCCGATGGCAGGCTTTGAAGTAAATACCCTTCGCTTTACATTTAGTTATGATGTAACAACTTCATCACTTAAAAATTATAATAACTACAAAGGCGCACTCGAATTCAGCCTTATCAAAAAAGGATTTTATGGTGTGGCAAAAGGTAATTTAAGGCAAACCATTTGCCCCACCTTTTAATGATAAGTTTTAAATACTTAGCCTTTACTATGATAAGGCGATTATTTAAAATTCAATATTTTCATTTGAAATAATTTTTAATTCTTCTTCAGGCTGTCGAGATTGGGCTTTGATAAGATAGAATCATTTTGTTGATTTTTTAAAGGCAATTCTTTAGGATTTTCTTCATCAGTATCATCTGACGTGGCAAAATAATGCTGAAAAATATTAATAAGATTTTTAGCCTGGTAAATTGTGCGGTTATATTTATTGCCAAGAATGATAATGGTGGCTGAATCTTCGGGTAGCCGTATAAAAAAGGTATTATTGCCATGCCACCAGCCGGTATGAAAGATCATTTTTTTACCATTCGGGTAAATATTCATTCGCCAACCAAGACCATAATTTTTAATGCCGGGCTTTTCATTGCTGTAAGGCGCAAAAGCTTCATCTAACGTTTCTTTTTTAAATAACCTGCCGCTATATAAAGCCTGGTCCCATTTTAATAAATCTCTTGGCGTACTGTAAATATTTTTATCGCCATACTCACCGTCTAAAAAATTCAGTGGCTCACGTTTGCCCCTCCAGTCGTAGGAAGGCATTGCAGTAGCAGAGTCACTCATATCAAAAACATACGTGTCTGTCATTTGTAAAGGCTTAAAAAAAGTAGCGCTTACAAAGTCTCTATAAGTTTCTCCGGTTACTTTTTCAATAATGAGTGCCAGCAAGGCAAAGTTGGTATTGCAATAACTAAAGTGCTTACCTGTGGCATGCATTAATACCGGTTTATATTGTTCCAGGTAATGTAATACATCAACATTAGTACTGGTCTTTTTTAAATCCCAGCCTAACTCCTGTAAAAAATAAGTGTAATTCGGTAATCCACTTCTATGGTTTAAAAGCATCCTCACAGTAATACCGGGATAGGGGAAGCCCGGGAAATAAGTTGTAATATCTTCATCAAGTTTAATCTTGTTTTCTTCAACCAGTTTTAACACCGCCATAGCGGTGAATGTATTTGACACGGAGGCAAGATGAAAAGCGCTGTGCCCGTTTATGATTTCCTTCTTTTCCACATTACTGTAACCACTGTATTTTTCAAAAATAACACTGCCGTTTTTTGCAACAAGCAAGCCACCGTTAAAGCCAGAGGGCTCAAGCACACTATCATAAAATGAACGAACGGTGTTATAATAATCAAGAAATTTTTCAGGATCAATCGCACCAGGTATTGGGGCTTTATATTCTGATGAATCTGCATCATTTTTGGCTGACTTCTCGCCGGAAGAAGATGAGCAGGAAGTAAGAATGAAACAGCTTATATAGATTGCTGAAAGGTTTTTCAGGATTTGCATAGAGACCAATGGTGCGTTAAAATTATATTTGCAGCCGGAGCAAATAAATATATGATAGATAAAGGTACAACCAGTTATCCAAAAGAAAAGATCAACATACTTTTTTTGGAAAATATTAGTAAGGCCGCTATTCAAAAATTTGAACAGGCAGGCTATACAGCAGTGAAAGCAGTGCCGGGTGCATTAAGCGAAGACGACCTTGGTGACCTCATAAAAAATGTGCACATACTTGGCATACGATCAAAAACAAAGATCACAAAAAATGTGTTGGATCATGCAGAAAAATTACAGGCAATCGGGTGTTTTTGTATTGGTGTTAACCAGGTTAATCTTGCTGAAGCTACAAAAAAAGGCATCACTGTTTTTAATGCGCCTTATTCAAACACCAGGTCTGTTGCGGAATTGGTAATTGCATCTGCCATTATGCTTATCCGCAGAATACCGGATAAAAATAAGGCAGCACATGAAGGCATCTGGCTTAAAGAATCTAAAGGGAGCTTTGAACTGCGTGGCAAAACGCTTGGCATAATTGGCTATGGAAATATTGGCTCACAGGTAAGTGTGCTTGCTGAATCTTTAGGCCTAAAAGTGATTTTCTACGACTCTGAAACCAAGCTGCCATTAGGTAATGCGTCTGATAAAAAAACCTTAAAAGATGTTGTATCCGTGGCAGATATTGTTACGCTTCATGTGCCTGATCTGCCAACAACAAAAAATCTCATCAATAAAAATGTTATAAAATATTTTAAGCCCGGCTCTATATTAATTAATTATGCAAGGGGCGAGGTGGTTGACCTTGATGCATTGGCCAAAGCAATTAAAACCGGTGCAATGGGTGGAGCCGCTATTGATGTATACCCTGTTGAACCGGAGAAAAATGGTGATAAGTTTTATACACCGTTGCAAGGCTTAAGTAATGTAATATTAACGCCGCATATCGGCGGCTCTACTGAAGAAGCGCAACAAAATATTGGTGAAGATGTGAGTAATAAGCTTTTTAATTTTTTAGAGAAAGGCATAACAACCGGGTCTCACACCATTCCGGGATTAAGCCTGCCGCCGCAGGAGGGCACACATCGCATATTGCATATTCACAATAATGTTCCTGGTGTGCTTTCAGAAATTAATACGCAGTTGTCCAATCATAAAATAAATATTCTTGCTCAGTTTCTTAAAACCAATGATGACATTGGCTATGTAGTGTTAGACGTAAACAAAGAGTTGTCTAAAGAGGCGCTCGAGCTATTAAAAAAAATAAAGAACACAATTAAGGTAAGATTGTTGTATTGATGTAATCAACAACATATTTTATGGATAACAGCGTTGCAGGGTCAAAAAAAATTATAATTATAGGTGGTGGCTTTGGCGGCCTGAAGGTGGCAAGGATGCTCAATAATAAGCCCGGCTTTTCAGTATTAGTGATTGACAGGTTTAACTATCACCAGTTTCAGCCCTTGTTTTACCAGGTGGCTACTGCCGGGTTAGATGCAAGTAATATCTCTTTTCCGCTACGTAAGGTTTTTCACAAAAGCAGTAATGTAAGATTTAGAATTGGTGAAGTAACCAACCTTGATACCAGTAAAAATAGTGTTGTTACAGATGAAGGTGAATATAGTTATGATATACTGGTTATAGCCACGGGCGCTGATACAAATTTTTTTGGCAACGCAGAGCTGGCGGCCAATAGTTTCCCCATGAAGAGTACCGTTGAAGCATTACAGATAAGGCACAGGTTATTGCAAAATTTTGAAGATGCGTTGCATGTTGAAGATATGAAAGAGCGTGAAAGTATCATGTCTATTGTAATTGTTGGCGGCGGCCCCACCGGTGTTGAAATGGGCGGTACCATTGCCGATATGAAAAGATTTGTGTTGCCAAAAGATTACCCGGAGCTTGATTTTAATTTGATGAAGATATATTTGGTTGAAGGCTCACCAAAAGTGCTTGGCACAATGAGTGAAAAATCAAGTGCCGATGGATTGAAATATTTACAGCGTCTCGGTGTAAATGTTATGACGAATAATATTGTAAAGACGTATGATGGCAAAACCGTTACGCTTCAAAACGGAGAAATGATAAACACATCAATGGTTATATGGGCGGCAGGTATAAAAGGTAATGTACCTGCCGGTATTCAACCCGATATAGTAGTAAAAGGTAACCGCATTAAAGTAGACCGGGATCATAAAGTACAAGGCTTACCCAATGTTTATGCAGTTGGTGATATTGCTTATATGGAAACCGAATTATACCCGCATGGGCATCCGCAGGTTGCCTCTGTAGCTATACAGCAGGGTAAAGATGTTGCCCAAAAATTGTTGCATACACCGTCAGGCTTAAAGCCTTTTGAATATCATGATAAAGGTTCAATGGCTACTGTAGGCCGAAACCTTGCTGTTGTAGATATACCAAAAC
>JANLXV010000145.1:0-2117 GCA_031365305.1 Chitinophagaceae bacterium | reverse complement strand
TAGACGCACTACCTTGAGGTGGTAGCACTGGCAACGGTGTGCTGGTTCGAGCCTGCCTGCCAGCAGGCAGCTCCAATCCTAAGGCACTTAATACACTCATCCACTTTGGATGAGTTTTTAATTTAAAATCTTTATAAAAGGTATTTGCTATGCCAACATTAATAACCTGTCCCAACTGCAAATTTGAATTTGCACCTGAAGATGCAATTGCAAAAAATATAGAGAAGGAATATGCTATTCGTTTTGATGCTGAAAAGCAAAAGATGCAGCAGCAATTTGGGCAGCAGCAAAATGAGCTTGACAAACAGCTAAAAGAGTTTGATGAAAAAAAGAAAAAAGAGAATGAGTTGTTTGCAGAAAAAATTCAGAAAGAAAAACAACGCATAGAAGCCGAAGTTCATCAGCAGCTTACAAAAACCATTGCAGCAGATTTTGAGAACCGGTTGAAATTATTGCAGCAGGCTAACGCTGATAATGAAGAAAAATTAAAAACATCAAGACAAAAAGAACTTGAATTTCTAAAGAAAGAGCAGGCACTAAAAAATAAAGAAGCTGATCTTGAAATACAGGTGCAGAAAAAACTACAGGAAGAGAGGCAAAGCATAAGCGAACAGATACGTAAGCAGGAAATGGATAAGAATGAGCTGAAGAATAATGAGCATCTTATGCGCATGAAGGAAATGGAAAAACAAATTGAAGATCAAAAAAAGCTGGTAGAAGAAATGAGGCGCAAGGCTGACCAGGTTTCTATGCAGTTGCAGGGCGAAGTACAGGAATTGTTACTCGAAAATATTTTACGTGAACATTTCCCTTTTGATCTCATTGAAGAAGTAGGGAAAGGTGTTGAAGGCGCAGATTGCATACAGGTGGTAAGAAACAATATGGGGCGTGAATGCGGTAAAATAATTTATGAAAGTAAACGTACCAAGGGCTGGATGAATACCTGGATAGATAAGCTTAAAGCCGACATGCGTAACAAGGGTGCAGACATGGCAATACTTGTAACACAGGTTTTCCCAAAAGGCATGGAAAGGTTTGCACAGAAAGAAGGCATCTGGATATGTTCATACTCAGAAGTAGCCAGTGTTGCAGCGGTTTTGCGTAATGCTTTAATGTGTGTGGCAGATGCAAGGGATTCACAGGAGAACAAAGGTGAAAAAATGCAGATGCTTTATAATTATTTAACCGGCCTGGAGTTCAGGCAACATATCGAAGCCATAGTAGAAGGTTTCATGTCAATGAAAACAAGCATCATAAAAGAACGTTTACAAATGGAAAAGATCTGGAAAGAGAGGGAAAAGCAACTGGATAAAGTGCTGTTAAATACTTCCGGCATGTATGGTTCTGTACGTGGTATTGCCGGCAGCTCGGTTCAAAATATCCCGTTATTAGATGATGCAGGAGAAGGTGATGATATGGCGCATTAAATAACCCAGGCCAGCCAAAGGTTATTTAATTTTTGGTATGACAGGTGCAGGTTTTCTTCCCCTTTTTTAGTAAATACGCAATTCATTTCACCGTGATCATTATTCAATTGATCAAATTGTAAATGGATGTGTTTTCTAAAATCTACACCGCCATCGCCGTACCATTTAAACACGGCTTCTTTACAACTCCAAAGAAGTGTTGAATATTGAAGATCGAATATTGGGTGTGGTATTTTATCCAGTTCCGCCGAGTTTAAAAATTTAGCCTTGATCTTGTCTGCTTTTTTTGTGACTATTTCGATGTCTACCCCTACCCTTTTATCCCTGCTAATGATCACCGCAGCATAATCACCGCAATGAGAAATGGAAAAATGATAGGCTTCATTCGGTAAAAAAGGTTTGCGTGTATCTGCAATCTCAATAAGGTGATAAGGAAAGCCGGGGAACAATTCATGCAACAAATAACGACCGGCCAAATGTTGCAATTTTTTATGCGGGTGAGAAATATGCTGAACGGGCAAAGGCACTTTTTCCAAAAAGAAATTTTCAGATTCTTCAATATGCCAAACGCCTATTTTTGCCGAATTATTTATTGTATGCTGGTATAATAGAGGCATCGGTTTAGACTAAGGTAATGACAAACGCTATTTTACAGATTTAGTTTATTTTATCGGCATATTAAAAGTTTCA
>JANLXV010000127.1:0-9920 GCA_031365305.1 Chitinophagaceae bacterium | reverse complement strand
TCGGGTGTCATCACGTACAGGCTTACATCGCAATAGTCAAGAATGGAGGCATCGCTTTGTCCTACGCCGGCGCTCTCGAGAATAATCATGTCATAGCCCGCATCTTTACAAATATCAATGGCCTGCTGCACATATTTACTTAAGGCTTTATCACTTTCTCTTGTGGCCAGGCTACGCATATAAGCTCTTGGATGATGGATAGCGTTCATCCTTATGCGATCACCTAATAAAGCGCCACCAGTTTTTTTTCTTGATGGATCTACAGAGATGACTGCAATCGTTTTATCAGCAAAAGCATTTAAATAACGGCGAACAAGTTCATCAGTTACAGATGATTTGCCTGAACCGCCCGTTCCGGTGATGCCGATGACAGCAGCCCCCTCTAAACCTGCCTGTCCGGCAGGCAGGTCTCCCCCGGTGGAGGAGACTTGTGAAGCCCCCTCTAAATCTCCCCCGGTGGGGGAGACTTTTGGAAGTTCAACATTGTGAAGGGTGTTTAGTTTATCAGTGAGCTGGGAAGCTTTTTCTTTTATTTTGTGTATTGTTATTTCGAGGTTGTTAGTAATGTCTTCATTTTTAAATCGCATTACTTCAAACCCAAGTTCATTAAGCCGTTGAGTTCTTTCTTCGTCACTTGTAGTTACATCAGGTAATTGATGATAGCCTCCATCTACTTCTATTACCAAACCTTTTTTTAAACAAACAAAATCTGCTATAAACTGATCTATAATATGTTGCCGTCTGAATTTAAAGTCTGTTTGTTTACTCCTTAAATTTTCCCATAATAGTTTCTCAGCGACTGTACTTTCTTTACGATGTGTAAGTGCAAACTCTTTTAGCTGTCCATACATCATCGGGTCAGCCATAAAATGATCCACAGTTACGGAAGAACCATTAAGACTTGAATAATCCAACCCTGCTTCAGCAAGCGTAATTGCTCTCGCAATTCTCTTAATATCCTTTGCTTCTCCAAGCGCAAAGCGTCCATTCAATTTTTCATTCCCTATTAAGAAGTCTGAGTGCAAAAAATCTCCTCCCCCACCGGGGGAGCCTGCCTGTCCGGTAGGCAGGGCCGGGAGCGGGCTGCATCTTTTTATCACATCTTCTATCATACCTTCAAGACCCATGTGCCTGCCATCATCCGGGGAGTAAATTCTTGAAATACCATAGTGATGAAGCTCTTCAATTTCCGCAGGCAAAATAGTACCACCACCACCACCAAAAATTTTAATATGCCCTGTACCATTTTCGTTTAGCAGGTCTTTCATGTATTTAAAAAATTCCAGATGCCCGCCCTGGTAACTAGTAACAGCAATGCCGTGTACATCTTCTTCAATGGCGCATTCTACAATTTCAGCTACGCTCCTGTTGTGCCCGAGGTGAATAATTTCGGCGCCCTTAGCCTGCATAATGCGGCGCATTACATTTATAGCGGCGTCATGCCCATCAAATAAAGCGGCTGCTGTTACAATTCTTATTTTTTGTTCAATCACCATGAAACATTTTAATACATAATAAAAGCGGAAAGTTGTTGCCTGTTAAATCATTTGCAATCGTAATGCAAAAATACTGTTATAGCTATCAATTAATAATTGATATAGCGGAAGCGGATTTTGTTGTGTTTGCTTTTTTCTTAAACAGGTTATTATCCACCTTTACTCCTACTCCCAGGTTTAATGTTCGATAGTCTACAAATTTTTTGTTAAGCAAAACCACAATGCCCATTTGGAGTTCAAATCTTAATCCTTTATGTTTAAGAACATCGTAAGAAATATCGGTAACCGGTTCCCAAAAGAAAACCGGTGAGGAGGACAGGTTATCTAAAAAATAATCTTTTAATTCAAAAGCGTTATAATCTGTAGAGACGCCCCGGTATTTAACTGAACAAAAGCGGGAAGAAAATGCTGCTGAAAAATTGCCAGGGGCAAGAATAACTGCAGGCTGAATAAAAAGCTTAGTGATATTACTATTATGAAAACGAGTGTAAACCTGGCTGTTACTAAAACCATTTTCATTAATGCTAAACTTTCCCGTAGCTGCACCGGCAAAAACCTGGAAGTAGGTATTTGAATAAGCAATCTTTTTTGGGAACAGATACCCAACACCATATTCTGTAAGTGTACGCCTGTAAGCAAGCGTAAGGTCTCCGTTGTTGCTGGTTGTTGACGTTTTGTTTTCGCTTCTTGAAAACCTGTTTAGCATAAGACCTATTTTATTAGATATTGCATAAGCACCCTGTAAGTCAGACCCACGGCTAAAGCCATGGTCAAGTTTTGGTGAGGAAGAACTGCTGCCACTTCCTGCTGAGATAAAAGCTGCTGCTGTAAAGTCGCCCCGTTTGGTAAGATGCGGGATATTTTGTGTAGGTGCGCTGTATACGTAACGTGGTGTATCGCAGGATTGCATAAAAAACAGCAGCCCGATTGAAATACACAACAGCGAATAATTTACAGATAGCAATGATCGTAACATATTGTATTAATTTGCCTGCATATTAAATGTAAGTTGGGCAAATTCCTCAACTGAAAGGGTTTCTGCCCGGCGGTTAAATATGTCATCAGTTAAAAACTCAGGCATAAATAAACTTTTCACTGCGTTCCGCATGGTTTTTCGTCGTTGATTAAATGCCGTTTTCACCAACAACTTAAAGGCCCGGTCACTTTTTACCGGAAAATTGCTTTTCAATCTTGATAATTTTATTACGCCACTTGTAATTTTTGGTGGTGGGTTAAAACTTTCTTTTGGCACATCAAACAAATACTCAACGCTATAATAATATTGTGTAAGCACACTAATAACGCCATATACTTTAGAGCCATGTTTTGAAGCAATGCGCTCAGCTACTTCTTTTTGAAACATGCCAATTGCGAAGGGCACCTGTTTACGCCAGTCAATAATTTTAAACACAATTTGAGTAGAAATATTATAAGGAAAATTCCCTATTACAGTGAAGTCATTCTCAAAAGGCGGCATGGCATTAAGGATGTCTTCTACTATAATTTTTTCTTTTAGAAAGGGGTATTTATTTACTAAATAATCTGCTTTTTCTTTATCAATTTCAATAGCTTTAAAATTTATATCAGCCATTTTTATAAGATGATCCGTTAGGGCACCGGCACCGGGCCCTACCTCCAGCAGGTTGGCAGCCGGCGTTTTTTGCAGCACCTGTATAATCTTTTGAATAATATTTTTATCAGTAAGAAAATGCTGCCCGAGAGATTTTTTGATAGTATACATTCTAAAAGCAAATTACTCTTATTGTTACAGGAATACCCATCCTAATTTGGTGAGCACTACAGCGTCTGTAAATGCTGCCATAAATAAATTTGTTACTTTGCGCCCAACAAAAAATACTTTAGTGACAGGCACAGAACATAAACCAATAATAGGTATCAGTTGCGGAGACGTTAACGGTATAGGCACAGAGGTTATCATAAAAACTATTGCCGATGCCCGTATACTTGATCTTTGCACACCGGTGATTTTTGGCAGTAACAAGCTTATTAATTTTTATAGAAAAGCCTTACCTGGTCTAAACTTCTCATTCGGTATTATTAAGGAATTTAATAAAATAGAACCCAGGCATATCAATATTTATACCGCATGGGATGAAGATATTGTGATAACTCCAGGGGTAATGAATGATATTGGCGGAACCTATGGCATTAAAAGTTTACTGAGCGCCTGCAACGCTTTAAAAGATGGTAAAATACATGGCCTGGTTACAGCACCCGTTCATAAAAAAAATATTCAAAGTGATAATTTTAAATACACCGGCCATACACCTTTTCTAAAAGATTTTTTTAATAGCCCCGATGTATTAATGATATTGGCAGCGGATAATTTAAGAGTTGGTTTAGTAACAGAGCATTTGCCTATAAAAGAAGTGGCGGATCATATTACGAGAGAAGCCATTTTAAGTAAATTGAGAATTTTTCATGCAAGCCTGCAAAAAGATTTTGGAATTGATAAGCCACGCATTGCTGTCCTCGGCCTTAACCCACATGCAGGCGATGAAGGTTTGGTTGGTAGCGAAGAGGAAAAATTTATAAAACCTGCGGTTAAAGAAGCCAAACAAAACAACATGCTGGTTGTTGGTCCGTTTGGTGCCGATGCTTTTTTTGCAAGAGGTAATCATGAAAAATTTGACGGTGTTTTAGCCATGTATCATGATCAGGGCCTTATCCCTTTCAAATCTCTCGCCATTGGTGAAGGCATAAATTTTACTGCGGGCCTGCCGGTGATAAGAACGAGCCCTGACCATGGAACTGCTTTTGATATTGCCGGTCAAAATAAAGCTGATGAAGCGTCCTTCAGGCAGGCCTTATTTTCCTGCATAGATATTATTAATCAAAGAAGAGCGTACAATGCGAACCGCAGTAACCCAATGAAAAAAATGGGCGCAGCCATTGTAGCAAGCGGAGTGGATGAGAAGATTGTGGAGGACACTGAATGAGAAAAGTCAACAAAGAAAATTTTTTAAATATTCAATAATTAATATTCAATTGTCAACCCTCAATGACCAATGATTTACTGACCAATGACTACCTGACCTTTTGCTAACCTGTATGCAGATAGCTTTTTAGGGCGGCAACATATTCTTCAAAAGCTTTAAGGCCTCTTGGCGTTATACGGCAGATAGTAAGCGGGTAGTTGTTCTTAAATAGCTTGGTTACTTCAATATATTCTGCATCTTTTAGCTTGGTTACCTGTACACTTAAATTTCCTGCGGTAGAATTTGTTTTTTCTTTTATAAATGTAAACTCAGCCTCTTTTACACTAATAAGCAGGCTCACCACTGCAAGGCGCAGGGGCGCATGAAGTATAGGATCAAGCTCTTTAAACTCCATCTGCTTTATTTCTTTGCTTATTAAATCTTGCTCTTAGCATAAAACCCGGCACTACCCATGCTGCAAAAGCACCTGCAGCAACTAATAAGAATGACAGGTTGGACTTGTATAAAAAAACAACGATAGATAATAGCCAGCAGATGATTGCACCAATAACAAGCGGTTTAAATTTATTGATTGCTCCACTTATAAAAGTAGGTATGGCAAACAGCACCAGCAGTACCGGCAATGCATAATAGTTTAAATGCCCGATGCCACCGGCTATGCTTACAATCAATACAGAAATTCCAAAGGCCATCCATACATACTTATGGGCTTCATCAAGATAGGTTGTGGCATGTTTAAGCCTGCTCTCTTTACGGTTGAAATATAATTGTAAGGCCATTGTAATGATCATTAACAGGAATGGATTGAAAGGCAGATCAAAGCCTTCTACAGCACTATCAAAATAAGCCAGCGTAAAACATATAACATTGGTGAAGCCCCACAACAGCGCACCCATGCCGCTTTCATAGTAATTGTTTTTTGCCTGGTTGATCATTTTGGTAATTATCTCAAAGCTTTCGGAGTGGGAAAGATCTTTATCCTCCATCATCTTGTTTTAAAATTTTAATAGTAGCCTTAATTTTTTGACCGGCGATATTTATTATACAATAAATGTCCGGGAATAATATAACTAAAAAGAATAGCTGCAGCACCAAACAAAATTTGCAGATCATTATCAACCCAAACCGAAATAGCTCCTAATATAAAGCTTGCCAGGCCGCCTAATACCAATGGCCTGAAACGTAAAAGCCTGCCTGATATAAAAGTGCCGGTGCCATATAGCACCATAAAAAAGGGGTAGCAGTTTTGCCACCCCAGTTTTGTAAATATCACGCAGCACACAATAAAAGCTATACTCACACCAAACCACAGGTTACCCATACTATCTTCAGTATAGGTAGTGGCCTTATTAACTTTCGATTGCTTTATATTAAAAACTATTGTTATGATAAAACACACAGCGCTAATCCACCATATACGGTAGTGATAAGGGTAATCAAAAACAACTTTTAAGAGATATTGGCCCGAAAAGCCAATGAAAGCTCCCCAGCCCCACAACAGAAAATAATGGCTTTGATCAGATATGTTCTGTTTGCTTTTTTCGATCATAGTTTGAATGATCTTCAGGCTATCATGTGCACTCAACGGCTCCTGTTGCATTTGATTAAATTTAGACGTGTTATTTACACTGGCTTAAATACTGTTCAGTCATATACTTGCCCCAATTGGGGTGCAGCTCACTTTGTGGTTTAAAGGCATTAAATTTTTGCAGGGCTGTTTCAAGCAAAGGCTTTGCTGCACTGCAACCACCACCAAATTGCTCAGGGGTGTTTTTTAAATTCTGGCCCTGCAGGTACCATGGCCGTGGATTGGCAGGGTCTTCCTTCTTAGCCTTTTCCATAAGCTCGTCTGCCTGTGCACCATATTGCATATAGCGTTGTTGCGGATTTACAATCATTCTTGCTGTTGCAATTAAACTTTTTACAGAACTGATTTCAGAATTTGCAGGCGATAAAGAATCAGCTTTGTTGATCCAGCCTTCTGCTTTATCAGCAATGGCATCATTGCCAGACGGATCTGTTTGCATGAAGGCATACATCACCTGGCAATAGGCAGCATAATAATAAGGCAGCCATTGTGTTTTTTCAGCCGTAGCTATTCGCTCAAAATTATTGGCTACTGAAACAAGTGATAATGGATGCGCAAAGCTGGTATCAATTGCCGCAATGTTGCTTTTCATTACGCCATTGTAACGATCGCTTTGAGCGGTAGCTGTAAAAAAAATCAGGCTTAGCAATAAAAAGAGAACTGACGATTTCATGTTGTATGTTTTTATATGAATGAAAAATTAAAGGTTATTATTAATGGCATCCTGTGTTCTATCAACACCAAGACTTAAAAAATAAGCGATAAAAAAGAACCGTTTTGATGGCGGAACTATTTCTGTTTTTCGAAGGCCATTAAAAGAGTAATTATAGCCATAGATATTTTGCGCACCAAGAACATTGTTTATACCCAAAACCCATACAGAAAAGCCTTTAGCATTTTGCTTACCAAGGTTGGGAAGATAGTTAACACTAATGCTCATACTGTTAAAATCTTTTGTCTTTCCATGATCGGTCAAATCAAATTTGGCAGACGTCTCATCATAAGCAATCCTGTAATAAGGCCGTCCTGTAGCATAAGTATATGAGGCATTAAACTGTGTTTTCCATTTTTGTACAAACTTCTTTAATACCAAAGAAGCCGTATGATTAGCCGCAAAGTTGGGTTGTATGGCCTTAGGGAAATTGAGGTAATCACGTTTGGTATTCAAATATGAATAGGAAATCCAATAGTCAAAATTTTTGATGGTTTTTTTATCCCGCCAGAACAATTCAAAACCTTTGGCATAACCATAACCCCTGTTATCAGCCGCCAATAACCTTCCTGTTGAATCAATGCCGGTTTTAATAAGGTCGTCGTATTTTTTATAAAAAATCTCGGTTCTAAAAGAAGTTAGCTTATCTATTTTTTGATATTGCAAAATATAATGCGTGGCTTTACTAAAAATAAGATTTGTGGCTGAAGGCAAATAGCGCCTTTCAGGATTTTGATAAAAAATGCCATAAGCTAAAGAGGCCTGGCTGCTATTTCTTAATTTGTAAGCCAGGGAAAACCTCGGCGCAACATTCCATTGAGAAAGCAGGGCAGAATGCTCAGTTCTTAAACCTGTTTTCAAACCTAATTTCTTTGTAACATATAAATCAGTTTCAGCAAAACCAGTTGCCAGGTTTTCAGTTACAGTTTCAGTAAAGCGATTGCCATTATATAATGTATAGGCAGAAGATTCATCGCTGTGAAACAGTTCGCCACCAAAACGCAGTGTGTTTAAGCCAAACAAACGATGCTCTAAAACAAGTCTTGCATTAAGGTATTTGCCCTTACTGGTTAAGGCAAAATTTTTAAAGGCATAAAAAGAAGGCTGATCAAAAGAGTGTTTAACATTCTTCTGATCCTGGAATTCACTTAATATGTCATCTCTATTTGTGCTAAGAGAAAGACCCGTATTAAACTTCCATGTTTTTGAAATACGCTCTTTCCACGAAAGATTATGATAGAAGTTGACGTTAGTTAGTGCGTAGGCACTTTTCATGCCGACAGAATCAATGTCTGCATTTCTCAGGCCTACTTTACCGGTGTTCAGGTATCCAAAGTATTTAAACATGCCACTTCTGGAAGTCTTGATGCGAAAATTGATATCACCTTCATGAAATTCAGGGATCGTAAAATATTCCTGAACCTGTTTTATCAGTTTAAAGGCTATACCAAGGTTGGTATAATTATAATTTATACCAAAAGATGACTTTTTATTTTTGGCCAAAGATTGAAACCCTACACTTCCAAAAAGGAATGAGGCGCCAAAGTTTGCAGAAGAACGGTCAGGCAGATCAATGGACTCCAATATCAATGCAGATGATAAAGCCTGGCCATATAAAGCGGAGTAGCCACCAGAGGTAAAAACCGTTCCCTTAAATAAAAAAGGATTAAAGCGGCCTCTCGACGCAATGCCCGGTGTGCTGCTGTAAAAGAAATTATTAACCAATGTGCCATCTATAAAAATTTTACTTTCTGCTGCGCTGCCACCTCTTACAAATAAACCTTCACTTTCACCAACCTGTTGTGTACCGGGCAAAGTTTTAATGGCACCGGTAATATCGCCATTGGCACTTGCCGTAGTCACAACATCTATCGGGTTTAATATGGTTGATTTTTTTTGATCACTGGCTTCAAAGCTGCCGGCAGTTATTATTACGGCATTTAATTCTGTTATGAGCTCTTTTATTGAAATATTTACTGAAATAGGCGTACCCGCTAAATTAACCGTTTGCTGAAAAGGTTTATAACCTGTAGCCGAAACTTCCAGCACCTTACTTCCCGTTTCAGCAGTGCTAAATTTGTAGTTGCCGGAAGAGTCAGAAGTAGCGCCATCATAAGTGTCTTTTAAAGTAATACTGATGGCCGGAATTATTTTATTCCGGCTGTCTGTTACTTTTCCCGATATAACAGTTTGAGATTTTGCGTATGTACTTAAGATGAGTAAACCAATCAAAAGCAGCTTGTTCATTTTGATAAATTTGTTACAAACATAAAGTAGTTTATTTAATAAACCAATGCTTTTCTTTCTTTTTTGCAGAAATAATTATACATTTTTGTTTTCTTACTAAATTGATCATCAAATGTTTATATTTAATTTTTTCTTACAATTCGCAGGTATATCATTTAAATTTTTATCAACACCACTCAAAATTTATTTGTTTTTATGTAGGCAATTTGTAATTTAGCTATAGAATTTAATGGGTTAGTAAGTATTAAAGGGTCAGCAGAAATGTTGACCCTTTTAGTTTTTATTCCTTTATAAATTAGTGATAAATCTAACCGCATTCTCATATCTCTTTTTTAAAATTTACAAACATGATAGTGACATGTTAGATATTAAACATCATTGTTTAAGATTTAAGCATTACGATAATTTGTTTTAAAATAATGCATTCATGGGAATGTTTACTTTAGTGTTAATGATATAAAATGGCTAAAACAAAGACCGGATTTTTTTGTCAGAACTGCGGTTATGAAAGTGCAAAGTGGATTGGTAAATGTCCATCATGTAACCAGTGGAATACATTTGTAGAAGAAGTGATTCATAAAGGCAATGATAAAGTTGCCACAACATGGCGGGAATATGCAGGTGGAGATAGTGCTGTAAAAACCATTTTATTAAATGATGTTTTAAGCGGTGAAGAAAAACGCCTTGTTACACCAGATGCAGAATTGAACCGGGTTTTAGGCGGAGGCATTGTTGCCGGAAGTATTGTATTGGTTGCCGGTGAACCAGGCATTGGTAAGTCCACACTCTTTTTACAGGATGCCTTATTGCTAAAGAATGTAACCACTTTATATATCAGTGGCGAAGAAAGTGAACAGCAAATTAAAATGCGTGCGGACAGGTTGAAACAAACCAATGATAGCTTTTACCTGCTTACA
>JANLXV010000108.1:0-8377 GCA_031365305.1 Chitinophagaceae bacterium | reverse complement strand
AATGATCCGTGCCCATGTGGCAGTGGTAAAAAGTTTAAAAATTGCCATGGTAGAGAAGCCTGAATTTGTTTAAATCATTGAGCAGTTGTTGGTCGCCTGACATATTTTAAAGTGCTGTTTGTGGGTGGTGAGGACACCGCCCACGGCGGGCCCCGGTTGGTGTTCCATCAACCGGCGACAACCTGAAATGCTCCTGTTTAAATCTAAGGTTTGCAACATATTTTTAAAGTTTCAGATTTAGCTTAAGGCCTTCCTTTAATTGTTTCACTAACGGGTATAATTCTATCATCTTTGAATATTGATCTTTTGAAGAAAGATAAACTTCTGATGGCGGCTTTGTATTTTCGTTGGCAACAACGATTAATTTATACAACAGGGAACGATTATTAAAATACCGCTGTAAATGCTCAATCAGTAAGGCTCTTTCATTTTCGATAAAGCTTTGTTGCAGCAGGCTTTCTACAATTATTTCGATTGTGTTGTCATCAATGATCTTAAGAGCCGCTTCATTAAAATGAAGTATGGCTGAATGATTGTTATTCTTTCTTAGTAAATCCACAAACTGTTGCCAGGCTATTTTTATTTCTTCTTCGTTTAGCGGTTTCGCAGGCTCCGCTGCTCTGTTTTGATCTTTTACCTTTTGCCTGAGCTTATCTAAACTCCCCAGGCGTGTTACGGGTGCTGCAACTTCAATAGTTTTTTTTACCGGGATATCGGGCTCTGAAACAATAGTAAGCTTTTCAGAAACTGCTGGTAAAGGCTTTTCAATAATCAGTTTTGCATGTTGTGTTGCAGCAGTAGCTTTAACCAAAGGTTTTACGGCAATAGGTTGAATAGTTCTAAACGCAACGGGCTTCCCGCTTTCGGACAATTGTTTTTTGGAAGATATTTTACCCTCGTCATTTGTGATTGTGATGGCCTGCTGCAGGTAACAAAGTTTTATAAGGGTTAATTCCACATGCAGCCTTTTATTTCTGGCTATCTTATAGTTAAGATCGGCGTCATTTAAAATTTGTAAAACGCTTAACAGGTATGCCAGCGAAGATTGTTTGGCAACTTCGAGATACTTTGGTTTAAAATCCTCTGAAACTTCCAGTAACCCAGCTACCCTTTCATCTTTACTAACCAATACGTTCCTGATGAATTCAGAAAAACTGTTGATCACCATATCGCCTTCAAAACCTTTGCGGTTTATTTCATCATACATCAGCAATATTGCAGCCATATCCTGCTTTTGCATAGTTTGCAACAGGCGAAAAAAATAATCTTCGTCTAAAATATTGAGATGCTCCAGCGTGTTGGCATAAGTCAATTCGCCATTAGTAAAGCTCACAATCTTATCCAGGATGCTTAAGGCATCTCTCAGGCAACCTTCGCTTTTTTGAGCGATAACATGCAGGGCAGTTCTTTCTGCAGTAATATGTTCTTTTGTGGCTATTTCCTGTAAATGCTCAACATATCATTGTTGGTAATTCGCTTGAAGTCAAAAATCTGGCAGCGGGAAAGTATGGTTGGCAGAATCTTATGTTTTTCTGTTGTTGCCAAAATAAAGATGGCATAAGGCGGCGGTTCTTCCAGTGTTTTTAAAAAGGCGTTAAAGGCTGAAGCACTGAGCATGTGCACCTCATCAACAATATAAATTTTATACTTGCCGGCCTGGGGTACAAACCTTACCTGGTCTACCAGTGTTCTTATATCATCCACAGAATTATTACTGGCCGCATCCAGCTCATGAATATTTAATGAAGTGCCATTTTCAAATGACAAACATGAATTACAGGTGTTGCAGGCCTCTGTGTCCGGCCTAAGATTTTCGCAATTGATGGTTTTTGCCAGGATTCTTGCACAGGTGGTTTTGCCAACGCCTCTTGGGCCACAAAACAAAAAAGCATGAGCAAGCTGGTTATTGCGAATGGCATTTTTTAAAGTGGTTGTAATATGAGATTGACCTACAACCGAATTAAAATTTTGCGGCCTGTACTTTCTTGCTGAAACGATAAATTTATCCATGCTTTGCACAATTGCGTAGTTCTAAAAACAGGTGGCAAATTTAAGTTAAATCACAACAGGATAAATTGATATTTAATCCAGTACCGGATGACGTTTAAAGGGTTTTGTACGATCAAAAAGATAACGGCAGGTAGCCAGCAGCCGGCTTTTTTCCGCACCTAAATTTTTGGAAATATTGAGCATTTTTGGGTTAAAGTCGCCCTGCCATTGCAGTTCCAGTTCATTATATTTTGTTTTAGATTGAATGATTTTTGCAGCTTCTACAATCATATAATAATCCACACCGGTGCCTTGCAAAGCTGGTACGATGCCGAATACAATACCCGTGAATTTATTGCAAACACCTTTCCACCTGAGATAGGCGAATTTAAATTTTGCCAGTAGAGTGAATTTGCCATTTAAACGCTTTACAATCTGATTGATATCGGGGAGATTTAGCCAAACAGCAACGGGTTTATCATTATGATAGACGTACCAGATTAGCTTTTCATCAATAACAGGCTTCATGGTTTTAAACATCTTAATGGCTACTTCTTCACTAATGTGTTTGTTGCCTTCATGGCTTGCCCACGCCATATTATAGACTGTACTAAAATCAACAGCAAATTTTTTTAATTGATTTTTTTTAAAGTGTACGGCTTTATATGACGGATCAATAAAAAACTTTTTATGCATGTCGTAGAAACGATCTGGCAATATGGTTTGCACAAAAAGATGCCAGCATACCTGGTTATAAAAATTACGGAAGCCATAGTTCTCAAATAAGGCCTGGTAATAGGGTTGGTTATAGTTCATTAAATAAATGGGAGGCTTAAAGCCTTCTATAACAAGCCCCCACCAGCGGTCTCTTTCGCCAAAATTAATAGGCCCGTCCATGGCCTGCATCCCGTGTTCACCCAGCCATTTTTTGGCAGCATTAAATAATATGTTAGCCGCCGCCTGGTCATTGATACATTCAAAAAAACCTACGCCACCTGTTGGCTGTTCATCACCTTTATTTTTATACTTGTGATTAATGAAGGCAGCAATTCTGCCTATAAGTTCACCATCTAATATTAAAACCCACCTGATGCATTTGCCATGGCGAAAAGCCTTGTTCTTTGCAGGATCAAAAATATCTTCCACATCTTTATCAAGCGGCCTTATATAATCACGATCTGAGCGGTAAAGTAAAAGAGGCACTTCTAAAAATTGTTGCGCAGAAGCAGCGTCTTCAACCAGTATCAGTTTCATTAATTGAAAGCTTAAATTTTAATACAATGATTTTTCCGGAAAATTTTGAAACACACGCTTTTTTTATTTTTTAACCCCGTAAAAATAATTACGTATTTACAAGTTGAATTGCGGGAAAATATTATTTCCCTAATTCTGTAAAAGTGATTAAATTACTGTAAAATACATCGTCATGAAAAAGCGCCACATTCTCCCATTGTTTTTTATCGCAATTATTATGATTTTTCAATCCTGCGCAAAAGACACGGCGGGTTATATGCCACCTCAGCCTCAAGGCCCTGCTTCAGTAAGTGTAATTAATATTAAATTAGCTCCTAACGAACTTTACCAGTTAGCAATAGATAAATCATCTACGGTTAATATTGCAAAACAGGCCTCTCATTACCAAATTAGCCAAACGGCGGCAGATACCAAAAGCAGCGCTACGCTTTATAGCTACATGCCTGCTAAAGATTTTTCAGGAGAAGATGAGGTAATGCTGAACATCAGTAAAACAATAATTAATAGTGCCCCCCGTTGCGGAAATGGTACAGGCAGTTCTTATACTTCATCGTCAAGTACTATTATCAAACTAAAAGTGGGGAATTAATCTTTTCTTATTTTTGTTGTTCAATCCTTTGACAATTCAGCACATCTGAGGATGTCTATATCCAATTCATTACATAAAAACCTAAACATTTTATACTTGAAAGTTCGGTGATTAATTTACACCTTGCTCAAACTGCCAGGATACGTGAAAATTTTTTGTGCATTACTACTGCTTTGTGCCTTCAATACTGCATTTTCACAACAAAAATTTGATGTATTTATTAGTAATTCCGGTAATGATTCCAATGCAGGCAAAACTTCTTTTGCGCCTTTAAAGTCTTTTAAAGGATCAATAGCACTCCTGCGTAAAACCGCTTCCGAAAAAGGCGCTGTATCAATTGGATTAGAAAGCGGCAGCCATTTTAATGAGGCCTTGTTGCCATCATATTCTGTGCTGGTTGGCATGTATAATAACTTTCTTTACAACAACAATCCTGTAGTTTTAAATGGTTCTGATGAGTATAATGCAGGATGGACGCTTGTAGAAAATTCGCCAAATGTTTTTGAACATGCCATTTCAACGGCAGGGTTTTCAGGTGAACCGGTAGGTGGCTATAATTATGTTTTTGTGGTGGAGATTGATAAAGAACTTGAAAAAACTTTACCGCTTACAGCTCGTAAAATACTGGCTTACGAGCCATCCATAGAAAAAGTGAATGCAAAGCCCGGCACTTTTTATGAACCGGCAACAATATCTGATTCAATACAGGTTTATGTACATACAACTGACGGGCAGCCACCAAACTTACATGCTAAGTTTAGATATGAAGTTACGGTGAGAAACAGGGCTGTTAACAGCTATGATTATGATAATAATACATTTGAAAACTTATCTGTAAGAGGCTATGGGGCAGGTTATGGCTTATTGCCAGGCGGCTATAATTCATCTTATAACAAAATAATTTTTGGTCCCGGGGCGGCTGTACACCATCTGGTTTTAAAAAGCGGCAAAATCAACAATTCATTGTTTCTTCCCGGTGTTAGAAATATTCCGAATATTGCCTTAACCTTTTATAATGTTGAAGGGTTTGGTAAAGTCAACAAAGTTTCAAATACCATTTTTCTCGCTATTCCGCAGGCTATTTATTCTCATACCAGTTATGGAACGCATTATGCAAGCGTTGAATTAAATAACGTAATCGGTTTTGCAGACACTGCCATAGGCGGGCAATTTATAAGCACTTCTGATAACGATACACTTATACTCAATAATGTTTATACTGATAAATATTCCGCAGGTTTAAATGTTGGTCATAATAATATTTCCGCTTCAGTAATCTCCATTAATAATTCCTGCTTTAAAGATGTGGTCAGAGGGATGGCTTTCGGTTCTAATTCAATAAAAGCACAAATCAACAACACACTTATCAGGTCTGATAAAAAAGATAATGTGACTGCAATAGCCATGCAGCAGAACACGACATTAGTGCTAACGAATTCTATTTTACATATCAGAAATACTGGTAACCAGGGGATTTTTTTGAGCCGCTACCTGAGCAGTGCTGATGGTGTAACAGCAACAGGAAATATTTTTATTGCAGATGCTAATGAACAGGATGATATACAGGTAGGGCATTATAAGCCATTCGACATAAACGGTATTGTTCAGGATAAATTAAATAAGAATGTTTACATACTTGTAAAGGGACGAAACATGGTATGGGATATTAACAATAATTCTACTTCATCTGTTACCAATACTACTTCTTTTACTGAATGGCAACGCTTGTCGGGCCAGGATTTAAATAGCTTATTTTTTGATTTAAGAAAAGACCCAAGAGGATTGAAAGCAATATTTATAGATGCCGACAATGGGAATTATGAATTGGCAAATACACCAGAGGCACATAGAATCAGGGCTATTAACGCCGGAATGACCCTGCCTGTTACCTGCTTTCTAAAAAAGCCTTCTTATGAAGAAGCGGCTGATATGATCAGATCAGGCAGGTTGCTTACTATGAACGCCTGTAAAAATCCTTGCCTCGGCACGGCATTATTTACAACCACTCAATTAAACACTGCAGCCTTAAATAACAGCCAGGTGATATTAAAATGGACAGTTAAAGACAATAATAACTTAGATCATATTGATGTTGAAAGATCCACCGGTTCTTCTGCCTTTTCTAAAATATATATGTCAACTGTAAGTAACGATTCCACTTATACTTTTATTGATAACGATGTAGCCAACGGTATCTCTTATAACTATCGGCTTAAAATAGTTACAAAAGCAGGCGAGGCATGTTTTTCTTCAGTTAATAATGTTACACATCTCTATAATAAATATGCCCTGAGCATTTTTCCTAATCCGTCACGGGGCATGATAAAAATGACAACCGAAGGGTATTCAGGTTTCGGCACGCTGCTGGTTTTAAATTCAACCGGCCAAAAAATAGTTGAAAAGAAAATAACACTCATCACCGGCATCCCTCAGCATGTAGATTTGCCAAAATATTTAAGAGGAGTCTATTGGCTAAAGCTTGTGTTACACGATGGCGTTCTTGTCAAGAGATTTGTAGTTGAATAATTTTTCAAAAAATTATTTGGCTTTTGAGGTTGGTAAGTGTCGCTTAGCTGATTGAACTACCTTTCTAAAAAGCATAAAATATCTTTTAGGCACTACGTGTTTTGGAACACCTAAATATCCACCAAGATAATTTTTAAATTCACTAACAGGAACTTTCCAAAACGTAGATTTTTTATTGATGACCTGGTTATACAAAAGTGGAAAACCCTGTGTTTTTTCTGATGGCAAATGCCATATTGTAAGGTTCATATCTGCTTCGGTTGCCGTGGAGCCACGTAAGGTATTCCATATTCTTGCTATATAATCTTTGAGATTATAATAGGGTAACGCCATATTATTATAAACATAGCTCGTCAGCATTTCCATACCGTCAAAAATCTTCCGGTTTTCATCAAGCCTTAAAGGCTGATCATCATAAATAGAAATTATTTTATTAAAGGCATCCTCCATTTGAAGCGTGAGAATTTTAAAATTCTGACTATTGGTGCCAACAATTTCACCACCAAACTGTATTGGCTTTTGTGTAGGATAAAACTCATCAATTTCTTTATACAACGATCCTAATTTTATTCTAACATCATCAAACTTATCTTTCTTCTCTTTAAAGCTTTTATATACATCGTACAGTAACACCTTACCTTCCTTCATAATAGTTATAAGCTCATCATTGGGCTTAATCCAAACGCAATCCGAATCTACCACAATGCTATAGGTATCATCAGGTAAAGTACCAAGCGCTTTCATCACATCTAACTTGTAAAAAGCATTCTTAAAATTTTTTGAATAGCCTGCAGGAGGTTTAAAAGTTTCAAATGGAAGCAGCTTTATATCTACCCCAAGCTTTTTAAGAAAGTCTTTAATATTTGTTTTTTTATAAAAAACTTCTTTTCTGTCGTTTGTATATACAGTATGTGTATGAGAGGGATTACATCTTACGGAGGTAGCCATGAAAATTAAAACACATTTCCAATAAATAAGCCTTCTGTCTTCGGCTGAAGCATGTAAAGTAGAAGGATAATTTATATTTACGTCATTGTCATCTTCATCAACACAAATGCTTGTTACAATATTCATTTAAAAATTTTAAAGGTAAATTATCATATACTTAACGGCTGTAAATATAGGCCGTGAATCATTGAAAAAAAATTGAGGAATGTTAGCAAGCACAAACTAAAATAGTTTGGATAACGCACAGCAGTAGCATATTATTATACCTTTAAAATTGATCCGCAAGGATTTTACATTCTGCCATCATCCCCTTACCTTTGCGGCCAATTTAAGATCAATACATTTTTATGGCAAATATTGGCAAAATTAAACAGATAATCGGTGCTGTTGTTGACGTTCATTTTACCGGTGATAACAAATTGCCGGAAATCCTCCATGCCTTAGAAATTACCAGGCAAAATGGTGATAAACTTATACTGGAAACCCAGCAACATTTGGGTGAAGATAGTGTGCGTTGCATAGCCATGGACGGTACTGAAGGCCTGGTTAGAGGGATGGATGTTATTGACCTTGGTTCGCCTATTTTAATGCCTATCGGCGATGATATCAATGGCCGTTTGTTTAATGTAACAGGCGATGCTATTGATGGTTTGCCGCAGGTAAGTAAAGTTGGCGGAAGGGCAATACATAATAAGCCGCCCTTATTTGAAAATTTAAGTACAGCTTCTGAAATATTATTTACAGGTATAAAGGTTATTGACCTTATTGAACCGTATGCGAAGGGTGGTAAAATAGGTTTGTTCGGTGGTGCAGGCGTTGGTAAAACTGTATTGATACAGGAATTGATTAACAACATTGCAAAAGCGTATGCCGGATTATCAGTGTTCGCCGGTGTTGGTGAGAGAACCCGTGAAGGCAACGATTTGATGCGTGAGATGATTGAAGCAGGCATTATGAAATACGGCGACAAGTTTATTCATAGTCTTGAAGAAGGCGGATGGGATCTTGACTCAGTAAATATGGAAGATCTTAAAGATTCCAAGGCAACGTTTGTATTTGGGCAGATGAATG
>JANLXV010000103.1:0-15110 GCA_031365305.1 Chitinophagaceae bacterium | reverse complement strand
TTGAAAAAGAGAGTTATCCTTTTCACCGGGTATGCGGCGAGTATATCAGTAACGAAAGCCGGAGCTTTTTACAGGAACTTGGCTTTATGATAGACGCCATGCAGTTGCCGGAAGTAAATGAATTGCTGGTCTCTTCGCCTTCGGGGAAATATCTGGAGAGCAAACTTGATCCTGGAGGTTTTGGCGTAAGCAGA
The DNA here is from genome assembly GCA_031365305.1 of Chitinophagaceae bacterium. Taxonomy (GTDB): domain Bacteria; phylum Bacteroidota; class Bacteroidia; order Chitinophagales; family Chitinophagaceae; genus Ginsengibacter. Next base: position 14,916 of record JANLXV010000103.1, on the reverse strand, counting down.
TATTTTTTAGATCACACACTTTGTAACATAGCTAAACAGTATGGTGTAGCTATTATAGAAAAAACAAAAGTATCCGCAGTAAATTTTAATACCGATCATTTTAAAATACAAACCTTGTCCGGTACAACAACAGCCAAAGTAGTTGCAGGCACCTTCGGTAAGCGCAGTAATCTTGATGTGAAATGGAAAAGACCTTTTATTAATGATAAACCCGGGAAACTTAATAATTATGTGGGTGTAAAATACCATATTAGAACTGCACATAAAAAAGGACTCATTGCGCTGCATAATTTTTCAAATGGCTATTGTGGTATTTCTCAAATTGAGGATGATAAATATTGTCTCTGTTATATGACCTCTGCTGAAAATCTAAAGGCTTATAACCATTCTATTAAAACAATGGAAGAAAATATTCTATTTAAAAACCCTTTCTTAAAAAACATTTTTTTAAACGCTGAATTTATTTATTCTGCACCCGTCACCATTTCACAGATCAGTTTTAAAAAGAAAAGCTTAGTTGAAGATCATGTATTGATGATTGGTGATGCAGCCGGCATGATAACGCCATTATGTGGCAATGGCATGAGCATGGCTTTGCATGCTTCCAAAATTTCGTACAATTATATTATTCAATTTTTAAGTAATGCCATAACAAGAGAACAAATGGAAGCCGCTTATACCATGCAATGGAATGCGACTTTTAATAACCGTTTAAAAATGGGGCGACTTATCCAGGGCATGTTTGGCAATGATAAATTAACCAACGCATTTGTGCTTACGCTAAAACAATTTCCCTGGATGGTTAAACAAATTATAAAAGCTACACATGGTAAATCTTTTTAGAAGGATCTTTGCATATACAATTGGCTAACGATCATATTATATTATTCGATGGGGTTTGCAACCTTTGCAACGGCGCTGTAAATTTTATTATCAAAAAAGATAAGAAACAATTATACAGGTTTGCTTCATTGCAATCTGATGTTGGTATTCATTTACTAAAGCAATATGACCTGGAAAGCAACGATCTGAATTCTTTTGTATTAATCGAAAATAATAAGGCATATCTCAAATCGTCAGCAGCCTTACATATTGCAAAAAATATTGGCGGCTTTTACTCCATCTTGTATGGCTTTATGGTTATACCCCGGTTTATAAGAGATTTTGTTTACAGCATTATTGCAAAAAACCGCTACAAATGGTTTGGCAAAACAAATGCATGCATGATGCCCACACCACAATTACAGGCAAGATTTTTGAAATGACTATAACTATGACAAATAAAAAAACTTTAGTGCTTGGCGCTTCGGCAAATCCAAACAGGTATAGTTATCTGGCTATAAATAAATTAAAATCCAGATCACATGATGTAGTAGCTATTGGTAAAAGAAAGGGGATAGTAAATGGCATTGTAATAGAAACCGAACACGAGCCTGTGAAAGATATTGACACCGTAACCATGTACTTAAATCAAACCAACCAAAAGCAATACTACGATTACATCTTATCCTTAAATCCCAAGCGGATCATTTTTAACCCCGGGGCAGAAAATGAAGAGCTGGAAAAGCTGGCAAAGGATAAAGGCATACAAACCATGGAAGCCTGTACGTTGGTTTTACTAAGCACCGGGCAGTATTAATACCTGCATAATTACCCATATAAAAAGTACTTTTTCTCTATTTACATCTATCGCCTTCTTTTTTAAAGAGAGTTTATAATTTTTTTTTTGTGATGACGTTTCATAATGGTCAGGTAATACACAAAGCCTGGCCAAACCCTTACCATGAAACCACTTACAAAAACAGGTTTGCTATGCCTGGCGCTTCTTTCAACTTTAAGCATAGTGGCACAAAAACCTGACAACAGGCCTAAACTGTTTTATTCGGTCTCAAATAAAATAAATTACCCAAAGGCCGAATTAAAAAATCTGTTCAGCCGAAAACAAGGCACTACAATACAACTTTCACTTCCGGGAAATTTCAACTTCACCGGCACCGTATTGTCATCTGTACAAAAATATCCGAACCTTAAAACAGTTATTATTAAATCAGATGGCTTGAACGGAACTGTATTTGGCGTTTCTGAAATTATAAACGATGATAAATCTATTACTTATGTTGGCCGTGTGGTTAATGAAAAATATTCTGATGGCTTTGAATTGCAACATGATGAAGCTGGCAACTATTTTCTTGCCAAAATAAATCTACAGGATTTGCTGCAGGACAGAGAATGACAGATGACCGGGGTTTTAATGAACACAACACTTAAATCCAATCCTTATAAAAACCACGCACATGAAAAGAACCCTAACGCTTTTATGGTGTGTTGCCTTACTAACTCAAACAGCATTTAGCTTACCAAAACTTAGTAGCTTGCCTTTAGCACCAGCAACCATTTTTTTAGATTTTGACGGTCATTCTGTATCCTCTACCGTTTGGAGAAGCGGGCAACCCATTGATTGCTTACCAGCCGTTTTAACTGATGTACAGATCACCGCCATCTTTAACAGGGTTGCCGAAGACTATCGGCCATTTAATGTAAATGTTACAACTGATTCAACCGTTTTTCTGGCAGCGCCATTAAAAAAACGGATCAGGATGATAGTAACGCCAACAAGTGCATGGTACCCGGGCGTAGGTGGCGTAGCTTATGTAGGGTCATTTACCTGGGGAGACGATACACCCGCATTTGTTTTTACAGATAAACTAAGCAATAGACCCAAATATATTGCGGAATGCTGCAGCCATGAAAGCGGACATACTTTAGGTCTCTCTCATCAATCAAGCTACAACACAACCTGCAGCCTCGTTGCAACTTATAATGAGGGTATTGGCTCAGGAGAAATTGGCTGGGCGCCAATTATGGGTAACAGCTATTATAAAAACATCACGTCGTGGAATAATGGCCCAACGCCGAGCGGCTGTAATGCCAGGCAGGATAATTTATCCATTATTACTTCCAGAAATGGTTTTAGTTACAGGGCTGATGATTATGCTGATGATGCGGGAGCAGATGCTTCACCCATGGCTTTTACAAACCTGGCCTACAAGGATTCAGGGATCATAACAACACCAACTGATAAGGATGCTTTTAAACTATCGCTTTCCAAAACAAGTTTAGTTAACATAAAGGCTATTCCATATTCTATCAACCCGGCTAAAGCAGATGGCGCAAATGTTGATCTGAAGGTAAGCTTAGTCAATTCGGCAAAGCAAACCATACAGGTCTATGATCCGGCCGCCACATTAGGAGTGATGGTTGATACTACGTTGGAAAAAGGAACTTACTATTTGATAGTAGACGGTACCGGTAATACAAATTCGCCCGAGTATGGCTCTATCGGCTCTTACGCATTAGAAGCCATGTATTCGCCATTAAGCATAACGCCAATTAAACAGGTGGCGCTTAAAGGCAAATCTGAAAATGGAAAGCACAGCCTTAGCTGGGAAATCATTTCAGATGATATTGTTGATTCGATTGAAATTGAATCATCAGGTGATGGTAAAAACTTTAATGTGATAGCTGATGTACCTGTACAATTAACAATATATTCTACCACCGCTGTGGGCCATTCAGCTATATTTTACAGGCTTAAAGTAATTTCATCAACAGGTGAAGTCGCTTATTCAAATATTTTGATTCTTAAGCCAGGTGAGACAATAAAAAAACAATTTATCGTTTCTACGTTGGTTAAAAATACTATCACAGTTAACGCTACAGATAGCTATCAATACCAATTGGCAGACATCAGCGGCCGCTTTGTTTTAAAAGGCATGCAGCATGCTGGCACAAGCAACATACATATTGGTGATTACCCTAACGGCATATATTTTATGCAAATCATTAATCAACAATTAAGACTAATAGAAAGAATTATAAAACAGTAAGGTAGATTCATGTGTAAAGTAAGGGGTCAGCGTTAGGGGCTGGCCCTTTTTTTTATTTGAGGCTTTACCTGGTGCAAATATTAGTCAATTGGTTATTGAGAATTGAACCTTGCCTACCGGCAGGCAGGTATTGATTACTGATTATTTGCTTTCCCATTTTTCATTCTTCATTAATCTCTTACATTAAATTTTTATTAACGCTCAACTTCGGCAATATGAATGTTGTTTTTCGGTAACTTTAAAAAACTACATTATGCACTGGAGAAAATTTAACGGCGATCACATTGAATTACCCATCAAAACCGCAGTTGAAAAAGCCATTCAAAGAGAAACTTCAAATGGCTTCAATCTTAAGGTTTGCATCGGTACAGACAGCCAGGTAAAAGGCAGCGAAACTGAATTTGCAACCGTAATTGTTTTTTTAAGAGAAGGCCATGGTGGCTTTATGTTTATTCATAATGAAAAAACACGGCACCAATATAGCATTAAAGAACGCATGCTTGTAGAAGTTGCTAAAAGTATTGAGATAGCTTATGAGCTTTGCGACTTGTTTACTTTGTATGACGTAGATATGGAAGTTCATGCAGACATTAACACTAACCCGCATTTTAAAAGCAATGAGGCTTTACGTGAAGCAATGGGCTATATCCTGGGAATGGGCTTTGCCTTTAAAGCTAAGCCAGAAGCCTTTGCCAGCAGCAGTTGCGCTAACAAGGCGGTAAATTAAAATTGATTAGTGAATTATTTGTCAATAGTAAGTAGTCATTAAGCCATTAATACCAGTTGATTATCAAGCAGGCAATATATATTGGAACGAAATACCCCGTAACCACGATTGTCAAAAAGATTGTCACTATTCATTACGTTATTATGGTTGGATTTACCTAACAGTTTCTATAATTTACTTCTATCATAAATATCCTTCATAGGTAACTTCATATTGAGTGTTTCAATAAAAATTTCTTCATTAATTTTACTATGTTCTTTCAACTGCCAAAGTCCTTCTTTATTAATAGCAAAATGCTCCACGTGAATAGATCGGGAATCCACAAGAAGATAATCTTTTAAGGCAGGAATAGCACGATACAACATAAATTTTTCGCCGCGATCATAATTGCGGGTAGAGGGAGAAAGAATTTCAATAATCACCGTTGGCCCTATAGCTGTATTTTCATCTTCATCTGAGATGGTAATGTCTCCACAAATAATGGAAATATCGGGATAAGTGAATAATGTATTTTCTGGAATATGTATGCGCATATCGCTGCCGTAAGGCTGGCAACTTTTACCTTTTAATGCATTTACTAAAATTCCAATAATATTTATTGAAATAATATTATGCCTGGCGCTTGCACCCGACATTGCAAATATTTCTCCTTTATAATATTCATGCTTTTCCAATGTTGCATTTTCCATTTCAAGATATTCCTGTATGGAGTAAAACTTTTTTTGATAAGCAGGTATTGGTTCTTGGGCTTCCATATTTTAAAGTTACAAAGTATTTAAAAACACATTTTTTTAAACAAATATTTATTCAAAAATTTCGGTAGAAAATGGTCAAAAAAACTACCACCCTTTTTTCGTCCCCACTTTATTACATTGATAAATTATTACAGGTAACAACCGCTGTGATTTCATCAAACGCCTACAAGCTGAAAATTTATTTTAGTTACTGTTATTCATCTCCTCTATCAATCCCAGAATTTTATCTTTCCCCAATTTTTTTACAGCACTTGTTACAAAATGTTGTGGTAGGAACTGCCAGTGTTTCCTCATCTCATCTAAAAAAGATTTAATATTCTGGCTGACAACGGCTTGTTTTTCTTTGTCGCTTTTTGTGAAAACAAGCGTATAAGGCACTTCCCATTTGGTAAGCTGCAATAAAAATTCAATATCAATTTTTTGAGGACTATGCCGGCTATCAATCAAAACAAAAACCTGTAAAAGATTTTGCCTTTCCTTTAAATAGTGTTCTATCATTTGTTGCCAACGCCTGCGGCTGGAGAGTGCAATCTTAGCAAATCCATAACCTGGAAGGTCTACAAGATACCATTGTGTTTCATTATACATGCCAGGTTTGCTTGTACTGGTTATTGCAAAGTGATTTATAAGCTGGGTTTTACCAGGCGTATTTGAAGTTTTAGCCAGTTTATCATTATTACATAGCATGTTAATTAAAGATGATTTACCAACATTGCTTCTGCCAATAAAAGCATATTCATTGCGATCCGGAGCGGGACACTTGCCAACTTCCGGGCTACTTAAAACATACGCTGCTTTTTTAATAAACATGCTGCAATATACAAAGGCATCTACGGTTTGATAATATGGTAGACCAGTCTCAAAATTGTTAATTATTGCGGGCCATCTTTATGGCTGTAAAGTATACTTTATCTTTACCGCCTATGACCACTTATCAGCATGACGCTGTTATGCCGCTCAAACATTCATCAACCACCAAGAAAAAGCAGGTGGAACAAATGTTTGATGACATTGCCGGTAAGTACGATTTTTTAAACCGGATATTGAGTATTGGTATAGATGTACAGTGGCGGAAAAAAGCGATCAGGCAATTAAAAGTTTTGCAACCAAAACGTGTTTTAGATGTAGCCACCGGCACCGGTGATATGGTTATATTAATTGATAAGATTTTAAAGCCGGCTAAAATTACCGGGATTGATATAAGTAATGGCATGTTGGAGATTGGCCGGCAAAAAATTAGTAAAGCAGGCTTACAGCATAAGGCAGATTTGTTAAACGGTGATGGTGAAACAATAAATTTTGAGGATCACTCGTTCGATGCTGTTACTGTAGCTTTTGGTGTACGTAATTTTGAAAACCTTGAAAAAGGTCTTACTGAAATAAAACGGGTATTAAAACCCGGCGGCAAATTAGTTGTACTTGAATTTTCTAAACCTAAATTACCAGTTATAAAATTTTTCTATGATTTCTATTTACAAAAATTTACCCCAGGCATAGGCAGGTTGATTTCTAAAAATTGTACAGCTTACCAATACCTGAATGATTCTGTTCAAAAGTTTCCTGAAAGAGAAAGCTTTACAAAAATTTTAGATAACCTGGGTTTTTTGCAAACCTCATACAAAACACTGAGTTTAGGAATATGTACAATTTATTGCGGAGAAAAATAACATTAACTGGTTTTACACTTCTTCTTTTTTCATTAGCAGCTACAGCCCAGGAGCGGCAGCTTAATTTGCCTGAGCATGATGATAAGCCTTTCCACTTTGGTATAAACATGGGCTATAATAAGTCACATTTTTCGTTTACACACCACCCCAGGTTTTTACAATATGATACTATTCAAAGTGTGGAAAGCATTAACAGCAGCGGTATAAACCTGGCCTTTCTCGTAAACAAAAGGATAAGCGATCATTTTGATTTACGCCTGCGGCCACTCGATCTCACTTTTTCTGAAAAAGCTTTTTTATACATTGAAAAATACAAGAGCGATACCAATCTTACTGAGAAAAAAGTTCAGTCAATTACCTTAAGCTTCCCGGTACACATCAAGTTCAGCAGCGACAGGATAAATAACTTTAAAGTGTTTACCATCGCCGGCGGCAAATTTGATTATGATCTTTCAAGCAACGCCGGTGCAAGGCAGGCAGAAGATTTGATTAAATTAAATAAGACTGATCTTAGTGTTGAGCTTGGCCTGGGTTTTCATTTTTACTTCCCGGTATTTGTATTAACGCCTGAAATAAAACTCAGCAGCGGCCTGATGAACCTGCACGCAAGAGATGCTGACCTGCGTTATTCAAATGTTATAGATAAGATCAATTCTAAAATGATCACTTTTTCTTTAACGGTGGAATAATTATTTTTTTTAAAAATTTATTAAACACAATTAAGTTTTTTAAATGCGATTATTCTTGCGATATAAGCATGTTTACAAAAAATTAATGTAAATCACCCTACAATCCATCCAGATAGTTTTGGCATTCCAAATAAATAAACTACTTTAATTCTCCATTTTCAATTCCTATAATTCTCTCGTTAATTCTCTCCCCATGAAGGCTGATAACTTTTTACGTTATGGCCGGCAAACATTTACCATCAGCATCTGCCCAATCAGAAAAAGAAAGTAACACTGAACCTTCTGCCGCAGCACCACAACAAGCAACGGCAAATGATAAACCGTTCCGTGTTGATTATCCAACAATTTCTCTTCCCAAAGGTGGTGGCGCTATAAAAAGTATTGACGAAAAATTTGAAGTAAACGCAGTGAATGGCTCAGCTAATTTTTCTGTACCGTTACCAACCTCTTCAGCCCGGGGCTTCGGCCCTTCACTCAATATTAGTTATACCTCTGGCGGCGGAAACGGCTTATTTGGTATGGGTTGGTCTTTAAGCCTGCCATCCATCCGGCGCAAAACAGAAAAAGAACTTCCCCAGTATTTTGACGCCATAGATTCCGACACTTATATTTTTTCCGGTGCTGAAGACCTGGTTCCTAAACTAAAAGAAGTAGCCGGCGTGTGGATAGCAGACGAAGGCGATTCAACGGATGGCGTATTCAGTATAAAACTATACAGGCCGCGAATTGAAGAAGGGTTTGCCAGAATAGAACGATGGACAACAAAAGCGAATGGTATTATCCATTGGAAAGTAATTTCAAAAGATAACTTAACGAGCATATTTGGCAACACATCTGCAAGCAGGATTGCCAACCCTTCAGATGCCGGAAAAATATTTGAATGGTTTTTAAGCTTTACTTACGATGATAGAGGCAACTGTGCTTTATATGAATATATGCCGGAAGATGCTGCGGGAATAAATGCCGCAATGTTACATAATAAAAACAGAACAAACGGTAATGGGCCGTTTACTAATACTTATCTCAAAAGAGTAAGTTCAGGAAATATCAGTCCTTATATAAATGGCAACCCAACTCCTGTGGCTGCACAATTTATTTTTGAAACGGTTTTTGATTATGGCGAACATGATAAAGTAAATACGCCGTTCACACCAATACAACCCTGGTCATTTCGGGCAGATGCTTTTTCAGAATATCGTTCAGGGTTTGAAATAAGAACATGCCGTTTGTGCGAAAGAGTGTTGCTGTACCATCATTTTGCAGAACTACCCGGCGGTTCAGCACTTATCAGTTCTCTGGATTTTAAATATGATAATAATGGACAGCCCGGAAATTTTAGCTTTCTAAAAGAAATGACTTCTGCCGGTTACATTAAACAGGCAACTAATGCTTATACGCAAAAGTCGTTACCGCCACTTTCATTTACCTACCAGAAACATGAATGGAATAAAGACTTCAAAATCGTTTCGCCGCAAAGCCTTGCCAACGCACCCACAGGCATATATGAGCCGGCTTACCAGTGGGTTGATCTATATAGTGAAGGACTTAATGGGATATTAACGGAGCAGGGAGAAGGCTTATTCTATAAACGAAATCTTGGTTATGGAAATTTTTCCGACGCCAGCCTCATTTCACTGAGGCCATCCTTTACTGGTGTAGGCACGCAATTTCAGTTGCAGGAAGTGGAAGCCGATGGCACAAAATATCTTTCCAGTTACGGAGGAATGAACAAGGGTTTTTTCAAAATGAATGATGAGGGAGACCCGATAGCTATCGGGTGGCAACCTTTTAAACCCTTTGAACAATTACCCAATATTGATTTTAATGATGCCAATACCAAACTGCTTGATCTGGATGGTGATGGAAAAGCGGAAGTACTTATTACAGATGATAACCTCTACTCCTGGTATCCTTCACTGGGGGAAAAAGGGTTTGATACTTGCAGGAAAGTATGGCAAAGTTTTGATGAAGAAAAAGCGCCGCATCTTGTTTTTAATGATAAAGATCAATCTATATTTCTCAGCGATATAAATGGCGATGGCTTAACCGATATTATCCGTGTCAAAAACGGCGCAGTGTGCTATTGGCCCAACATGGGTTACGGAAAGTTTGGTGCAAAAGTGAGCATGGATAATGCGCCGGTCTTCGATCATCCTGATCAGTTCAATGCCTCATTTATTAAACTGGCTGATATTGATGGTTCAGGCACAACAGATGTTATTTATCTGGGTAAGAATCAATTTAAAGTCTGGCTTAATCAAAGTGGTAATAGTTTTTTATCCAACCCCGAAGAAATCAATCCTTTCCCTGAGGTCACTAATTTATCCCAGGTTTCTGTTGTAGATTTTTTAGGTAACGGAACCGGCTGTATCGTATGGAGCAGCAACCAGCCCAAAGATCAAAACCAACCGCTGAAGTATATAGACCTGATGAACAGTAAGAAGCCGCACATCATGGTTGCTTACAAAAACAATATGGGTAAAGAAGTGGAACTGGCATACACTGCGTCAACTCATTATTATTTAAACGACAGGCTGGAAGGACAGCCCTGGATCACTAAATTACCTTTCCCTGTTCATTGCTTAAGTAAAGTGATTACGTATGACCGTATTATGAAAACCCGTTTCGCCAGTGAATATTCTTATCACCACGGCTATTACGACCATGCTGAAAGAGAGTTCCGGGGCTTTGGCAGAGTGGAGCAAAAAGATGCAGAAAATGTAACACATTTTATTAAGCAAAGTGCAGGTGCTATGAATAATGTTATTCAGCAAGACTTGCATCAACCACCTGTACTGGTAAAAACATGGTTTCATACAGGTGCATTTTTAGATCAGGAGAAAATATTAAACCAGTTTGCGCATGAATATTCACAAAACCCTATTCATCCTGAAAATTTATTACCGGAACCGGAATTACCTGCCAATCTTTCTATTGAGGAATGGAGGCAAGCTTTAAGAGCCTGCAAAAGCAGGATGCTCCGCAAAGAAGTGTATGCCCTTGATAATACGCCGCTCAACGATAAACCCTATTCAGTTCAACAGCAGAATTGCCTCATTAAATTAGTTCAGCCAAAATTGGACAATAAACATGCATCATTTATTGTGCTGAACAGTGAAAGCATTTCTTATGAATATGAACGTGACCTTGCCGACCCAAGGGTGGCGCACAGCTTCACCCTGGAAGTGGATGAATTTGCCAATATTGAAAAGTCTGCATCGCTGGTTTATAAAAGAAAAGTTCCTGTTTTCCCTGAACAAAATATTATTTATACAACTTATTCCGAAAATGATTTTACAAACAGCATCAACGTTGCCACAGATTACAGAACACCGGCATTGTATCAAACAAAATTATTTGAGGTAACAGGCATGGCTGCACCGGCAGGAAATTATTATACGCTTCAGCAAATTAAAGATACATGTACCGCCGCCGCATTTATTGATTATAATATAACCCCCAATGGTACACCCCAAAAAAGAGTGGTAGATTTTAGTCGGCTGCAATTCAAAGGAGATGATGGTATTGCTATTCTTCCGTTTGGTACTATACAATCAAAAGCGCTATTGCATCAAACCTTTAAAGCTGCCTTTAATCAAACCCAGGTAACAAATATTTTCACTCCAAAAATATCATTCGCCAACCTGAATGCTTTATTGCTAAACCCTATTAAAGGCGGCTATGTTTTTGCTGATAATTATTTTTGGATCCCCTCAGCAACGCCGCAATACGATGCGATAAATTTTTTTCTTTCAACTTCCTTTACGGATGCATTTGGCAACAGCAGTCAAATAAAATATGACAATACGTATCATCTTTTTATTGAGAAAATAACCGATGCGCTGAACAATGAAATAATGGTTAAGAAATTTAATTACCGGGTATTACAACCCTATCTTGTTCAGGATGCGAATGATAACCTGTCTGCAGTGCGGTTTGATGAATTGGCTATGCCTGTTAAAACATTTGCAATAGGTAAAAAAGGCATTGATGCCGGTGACGAATTTGATGATACATTAGTGGAAATGTCGCCTAACGATTTTCCATTATCCGAAATGGAATATCATGTATTTGAATGGTTCAATCAATCTGCCGATATCGCTTTCGATATAACCAATTATAAGCCTCAGCCTGTTTATGTAAAATCAAAAATCAGGGAAACACATTATCATGCTGATGCCATGCATCAAACCAAATGGCAGGAACGCTATACTTATTATGGTGGAAGCGGAAATGAAGTGCTTAAAAAAAACCAGGCTGAACCGGGCAGCGTGATACGCATAAATACTGATGGAAGCACAACTGAAATTACAGACACCTCACCAAATTTGCGCTGGGCAGGCAATGGCAGAACCATATTAAATAATAAAGGCAACCCGGTAAAACAATATGAACCTTACTTTAGTATAGCGCCATCTTTTGATGATGAAAAAGATATGGTTGAATTGGGTGTAGGTTCGATAAATTATTATGATCCGTTAGGCAGACCAATAAGATCTGATTTGCCCAACAAAACATTTAGTAAAATAGAATTTGGCCCATGGAGCAAAAAAATCTTTGACCCCAATGATACAGTAGCACAAAGCGGCTGGTACAATTCACGCATCACAAATCCTGATCCGGCCAAAGCTACGCCTGAAGAAATAATGGCTGCCCAAAAAGCTGTATTGCATAACAACACACCAACTGTGGTTTACTTAGATACGCTTGGCAGAACTTTTTTTACTGAAGCAGATAATGTGACTGAAAAGATAACCACACAGCTATCATTGGATATTGAGGGTAAAGAAATTGAAGTTAAAGATGCGCTGGGCAGAACCACTTTGCATTATGACTATGATATGGCTGGCAGATATCTTAAACAGGGAATGATGGACGCAGGGAGCCGCTGGATGTTACCGGATGCCGGCAATAAACCTTTAATACGCTGGGACGGACGGGAACATGAATTTACTTTTGAATATGATCAGCTCAGGAGGCCTGTATCTTCATTTGTAAAAAAAGGTAATGGCCCTTTGGTAATGTTTGGCAAAACTCAATACGGTGAATCATTGGGCATGGCTGCCGCCAGGGCCGGTAATCTCCGGGGAACGGCGCACACTCTGTTTGATCAGTCTGGTATAACTATCAACATTAAAAACGATTTTAAAGGTAACCTGGTCAGTAATTCGAAACAGTTAGTAAGTAACTATAAAAATTTAATTGATTGGACCAGTGTGTTGACGGTGGTATTAGAAACTGAAACTTTTATTAGCAGCAGTGATTTTGACGCCATGAACAGGCCGGTTAAAATCATTACACCTCATACAACTACCATACCGCCATCAGAAATTTATCCTGTATACAATGAGGCGGATATGTTGCAAAAAATAGATGTAAATATCAGGAACGCCGCAGCAGCTACTCCTTTTATTACAAATATTAATTACAATGCCAAGCGCCAGCGTGAGGCCATTTTTTACAATAACGGTACAAAAACAAATTACACGTATGACAAAGAAACATTTCGCTTAATAAATTTAAAAACTACCAGAAACCCCGGCCCAACCGTGTTGCAGGATATTCACTACACCTACGACCCTGTTGGAAACATAACATTCTTAAAAGATAGTGCCCACGCCGACGTATTTTTTGATGGTGAACAGGCGCAGGCTTTACATAATTATACTTATGATGCGGTATACAGACTAATTAACGCCACCGGCAGAAAACATGCAGGGCAAACGGATGTACAACCAAGAGCAACATTAGGCAACAACAATTCTTTCCGCAATCATCCATTCATAAACAACAGCATTATAAATCCTAATGATGCCAATGCTTTCAAAAATTATACAGAAACCTATCTGTACGACAAAGCTGGTAACATGAAAGAACAAAAACATGTTTCAAAAAACAGCAACTGGACCAGAATCTTTGAATTTGATAATAACAACACTCTCAACAACAGTCTAACAAAAACTTCAATCGGTGGCGATGATTATAATTACACCTATGATGCGCATGGCAATATGCACGGCCTGGAAACGCTGCAGAATGAAGTATGGGATTTTATGGATTATTTTAAAGAGGCAGATCTGGGCGGCGGCGGAACCGCTTACTATGTATATGATGGGGGCGGGGAAAGAGTAAGAAAAGTGATAGAAAGACAAAATGGAATTGTGCAGGAAAGAATTTATCTTGGAGGTATTGAAATTTACCGGGAGAGAAATGGCGCAGGCAACATTGCGCTTCAAAGAGAAACGCTGCATATAATGGACGATAAGCGGCGTATTGCGATGGTGGATACAAAGACGATTGATGTTGTTTCTCCGCCCGCACCGGGGCAGGCCGGGCGGCGGCTAATCCGTTATCAATATGATAATCATCTCGGTTCGGCTGCCCTGGAATTAGATGAGGCGGCAAAAATTATTTCTTACGAAGAATATTTTCCTTACGGCACTACTTCCTATTCAACCATTGATGCCACACGTGAAGTACCTGCGAAACGCTACAGGTACACAGGTAAAGAAAGAGACGAAGAAAGCGGCCTGAATTATCATGGCGGCAGGTATTATGCACTGTGGCTATGCAGGTGGACGGCCTGTGATGAAAACATAAAACCGGCAACCACAAACTTATACCAATATGCTTCTAATAACCCGGTCATCTTTTTTGATCCTGATGGTAAAGAAGCTGTGTTAATTGTAGATGATAAAAGCCATACCATTACTGTTAAAACAACGGTACATCTGTATGCCTCCACCAAAAGTGAGGAAACCCGCCTGAAAAAGATAGGGGCAAAAGCTGCTGCCTTTTATTCAAACCCGGTAGTGGCCACAGATGCAGATGTTGCTGCCGCCAACGCAGCAGGTACGCCCATACCTAATAGGGGCACAGGCTTTACAGATTCTGCCAAGCAGGCCTGGACAATAAAATTTGATGTGAATTACCAGGTACATACTTCAAAAGCGCCGGTAAAAATTTCAGCAGCAAGCGGAACGGTATACGATGTAAGCGCCTCGGGTGTTCAAAAAGATAAAGTAGAGGTTGGCGATAATACAATGACGCTTGTGCATCACAAAACAAAATCAATTGGCGGTCATGTACCTAATGCCACGATCGGAACAACAGTAACCAACGCAACGGGAGAATTGTTTTACGAGAAAGGGTTATCGGACGAAGCCCTTTCCCGCAGGCTTATTCATGAAA
>JANLXV010000087.1:0-2164 GCA_031365305.1 Chitinophagaceae bacterium | reverse complement strand
GGTGGAAATGGCACCAACTTATTTAGCAATGATCCCAATTTTAGGAATTTGTCGAATATTAGCCCCGGCGGAACACTTTACAGCGGTGCTTATCAAAATTCACTTTTTTCATTAATAGGAAGACTTGATTATAGCTATGCTGATAAGTATCTGCTGAGTGCAACGGTTAGAAGGGATGGTTCATCAGTATTTGGTTCTGAAAAGAGGTATGGTGTATTCCCCTCTGCCACTTTAGGATGGCGTATTTCTGAAGAGTCTTTTTTTCAAGGAGTTAAATGGGTAAACGACTTAAAAATTAGGGGAGGTTACGGCATTTTGGGATCTCAATCGAATGTAAGTGCGACTAATGCATTTACATTATATGGACCGGGAGCTGATCAGGCTAATTATGATCTTAGTGGAGCTAATACCAGTTCGGCAAGAGGATTTCGTCAGGCTTCAATAGGTAATCCGGCAACCGGATGGGAAGAAGATAAAATCACTAATATTGGCCTTGATGCAACTTTGCTCAATAACAAGTTTGACTTTTCGATTGAATATTACAAGAAAACAATCAATGGCCTATTATTCCAACAGCCTCTGCCTTCAACAGTTGGAGGAGCAGCCCGGCCTTTTGTTAACCTTGGCAACGTGGAAAATTCAGGGATTGACTTAAATGCTACGTACCGGGGCAGACTGAAGGGGGATTTTACGTATGATATTGGAGTCATTTTCACGACATATAATAGTAATATAACAAAAATACCAGGCGGATATTTTGATGCAGGCGGCTCACGTATTGGTAACTTTGCAAGAAACCAGGTAGGTCACCCAATTGGAGCCTTTTTTGGATACGAAGTATTAGGTTTATTCCAAAGTGCAGAAGAAGTGTCTAAATCACCAACGCAAGATGGTGCTGCTCCAGGAAGATTCAGATATAGAGACGTAAATAATGATGGAAAAATATCCGACGTTGACAGAACTTATTTTGGAGATCCAAATCCTGATTTCACCTATGGTCTTAACTTAGGCGCATCTTATAAAAACTTCGATTTTAGTGCTTTCTTTTATGGGTCTCAGGGAAATGATGTGATAAATTATGTTCGATGGTGGACTGATTTCTTCCAATCGTTCCAAGGTGCTAAAAGTAAAGATGCTTTATATAATTCATGGACACCTACTAACACAGGCGCCAAAACACCAAGAGCTGAAAACGTTAGTAATTTCAGTAATAATGCTGTGCCAAATAGTTATTATAAGGAGAATGGTTCTTACTTAAGATGTAAATCAATTATTCTTGGTTACACAATTCCTAACACTAATTTATCACGTTTTGGCATTAACAGGTTACGCTTATACGTACAGGCAGCCAACTTGTTTACTATTACAGATTATACGGGTTTAGATCCTGAATTATCAGGAAGCAACGCTGCATTTGGAATAGATTATGGGAACTATCCAAATAATCAAAAAAACTACAACGTTGGTATTAACGTTACTTTTTAAGAATATAATTTAAAATGAATAAACAAACAAACAGTATGAAAAAATCAAATATTAGATTTCTCATTCTTTGTAGCATAATTTTCATCACCTCTTTAGTAGCATGTAAAAAAAGTTTTCTTGAAAAAGCTGCTTTGGGAACACTTGATGAAAGCACCCTTTCAAATAAAGCAGGTGTTGAAGCGCTACTGATCGGCGCTTATGCCCAGCTTAATGGCTTCAGTGGTGCCGGAGGCGGGTTTTATTCAACTCCTTCAAATTGGGCATTTGGTGGTGTTGCTTCTGACGATGCTTATAAAGGATCAGATGCCGGAGATCAGGGAAATGAATTAAATCCACTTGAAACTTATACAATTACTCCATCTAATGGACCAGTTGCTCAAAAGTGGTCAGCAAATTATGATGGTATAGGAAGATGTAACGCCGTTTTGCAATTTATTGAAAAGGCAACTGATATTAATGATGATGAAAAGAAGAATCTTGTTGGGCAAGCAAGATTTTTGCGTGGGCTTTATCATTTTGAATTAAAAAAGGTATTTAATAAAGTGCCTTATGTAGATGAAACTGTTACTTATGCTGCAGGCAATTACAATGTTCCTAATGACAAAGATATATGGCCAGATATTGAAGCTGATTTTAAATTCGCAGTAGACAATTTACCTGCTCTCCAAAATGAAGTAGG
>JANLXV010000081.1:0-5776 GCA_031365305.1 Chitinophagaceae bacterium | reverse complement strand
CATTAATATACCCGCAATAGTTGCTGATAAATAAGAGGCAAGCGTTCCGCATAACAAAGCTCTCATGCCTAATTTAGCAAGATCCACTCTTCGTGTAGGAGCTATCTCACCAATGCCGCCGATCTGCATACCTACAGAACTAAAGTTGGCAAAACCACAAATCGCAAAGCTTACTATCAGCAGGCCTTTGGGCGATAAAGTTTCTTTAATGCCATGCGTCAGGTCAAAAAAAGCTACAAACTCATTAACGGTTATTTTTTTACCAAGCAACGTTGCCACGCTGCTGATATCTGCATTAGGTACGCCCATGGCCCAGGCAAAGGGATAAAATAATTTTCCGAAAATCCAGTCCAGCGTTAATTTAAAATCGAGATTCATCCAGCCACCTGCTTTTACTAACACAAAATTTACCAGGGCTATCAAAGCTATAAAGCCTATCAGCATCGCAATAACGTTTACCGCTATCCGCATACCATCTCCCGCACCATGTGTTATGGCATCTATTACATTTCGGTACGGTGTTTTCACATCAAGTTTTACTTTGCCCATTGTTTCACTTACTTCCGTTTCAGGCCACACTATTTTAGAAATTACGAGTGCTGCAGGTGCTGCCATTAAACTTGCCGTAAGCAGGTATTCAGCATTGGCGCCCATATTTACATAAACTATTAAAATACCACCAGCAATACAGGCCAGGCTTCCGCTCATACTCGCTAACAATTCACTCATCGTCATTCCGGCTAAGTAAGGCCTTATTAAAACCTGCGCCTCTACCTGCCCTACAAATGCGCTGGCCACATTGCTTAACGATTCTGCACCGCTAACTTTCATAATATAATTCATAGCACGTGCAATTACAGAGATGATCCGCTGCATGATGCCGAAATGATAGAAGATGGCTGAAAGTGCACAAACAAGGATAATGGTAGCAGTTACACTAAAAGCAAAAATGAAAGCGCCTGGTGCACCGTAAGTGCTTTGCCCCTGCGCTGCTGCCGGGTTTTGTACAAAAATGCCACCCCACACAAAGCCGGCGCCTTCTTTAGCAAACTCTTCCAAATGCCCGATCTGCCTGCCAAGCCATTTAAAAATATTTGTTATGAAGGGCACTTTTAAAACGAGTAACGCAATTATAATCTGTAACACAAGGCCGCTAATAACCAGCCTGTAATTAATTTTTGATTTATTGTTTGAAAATAGAAATGCAATTAAAAGAATAAGAACAATACCTGTTACTCCCTGGAAACGTTGCATGCAAAGCTGTTTAATGATTTTGAAAGATAAGAGATTTAATAAAACATGAATTAAATCTGCTTTATCATGCAGGGAGTATAATAAATAAACATCTGCAAGCCTGTTTTTACCGTAGACTTTACAAGAGATTTATTATATATTTTTACTACCTAATATATTTTTCTTGAAAAGAAATCATTTGCAGCCTTTCCGCCACATTCTATTTGTTATAACCTTTCTAACCAGTTCTCATTTAATTGCCCAGGACGTTTCCTGCCCCATAACAGTAAATTTTCTTGAAGCAGCCAAGTATGAAAAAAGTCATCCTCTACCTAAAAGGGAAGTTGAAAAAGCTGAAAATAATATCCAGCGTTTACCCGGCGATCTTCCTTTGCCAGCCGGTGCGCAAATAAAACAATTTGTTTTACCAAAAGCTATTTCAGATAGAAATGTAAATCAGCCTTTGTTACAGGCAAGCCCCACACCTACTGCTACTTTTATTGGTACGTCTGATGATAACCGTTCTATACCCCCTGATGGCGGAGGCGCTGTAGGACCCAACCACGTTTTTGCTGCCGAGAATCATAAGTTTGTTATAAGAAATAAATCCGGTGTTGAAATAAGCACCGTTTCACCTGTTACTTTTTTTCAGGGACTTATCCCTGAGTTTTCTGCTGATCCACATGTGAAGTATGATCAGTATAGTAGCCGTTGGATTGTTGTTGGTCAGTCAGATGTTACCACAACTTCAAGTGTTGTTGTTGCGGTGTCTAAAACAGATGACCCAACGGGCACCTATAATCAATATGTTATTAGAATTGACCCCGATAGCGCACAGGTTGCAGATTTCCCCCTGGTTGGCTACAACAAAAAATGGATCGTCATCACTACAAATCTTTTTAGTATTGATCTTACTTCGGCTACCGGCTCCTCGCTTTTTGTTTTGGATAAAAATGCTATGTATAACGGTGATAACATTGCTTTTGGCGCTAATGCCTTTCGGCAGCTCAGTGGCACACCGGAAGGATTTAACCCGTGCCCGGCTGTAATGAACAGTACTGATAGCGTTGGAGACGACATGTATTTAGTGCAAACATGGAGTTCTGCTTCTGGTATATTAAGACTATCAAAAGTAAAAGGCGAATTGCCAAATATAACCTGGCCATCAAATGTTGTTTTCCCAAAATTTACCACCGGATGGACAAATGTTGTAAATGAAGGCGACATCGCACCACAGAAAGATGATACACGAAAAATAAATGCAGGTGATGCAAGAATTCAAACAGTGTTCGAACGCAATGGTTTATTGTGGAGCTGTCAAAATATTTTCATTAATGACAGGGCGTTAATACAATGGGTGCAGCTTTCTCCCACCGGAAACATCATTCAAACAGGACGTATCAATTCGGGTAATGTATTCAGAGCTTTCCCAAGTCTTGCGGTGTCACCCAACGAGTCCGTATTAATTGGCTATTCTCATTTTTCTGATAATACTTATGCCAGCGCAGCCTACTCCTATCGCAATGCCGGCACACCTTATAATACTTTAGACAATGAAGTAATTTATAAGAATGGTTTGGCATCGTACTATAAAGATTTTGGTGGCAACAGGAACAGGTGGGGCGATTATAGCAGCACAGCCATTGATCCCACAAACGGCAACTTATGGACAAAGCAGGAAATTGCTGAGGCCAAAGTAGGTACTGGTACCAGCAATTCACGGTATGCAACGTGGTGGGCTATGGTCAAGCCGGATTATGCCAATGTCACTTTAGATGCAGGGCTCACCAGTGTGATGTCTCCTATTGCCGGTGGCACATTTTGTAACGGCACAATTTCTCCTGAAATTATTTTAAGAAATACCGGCAATCTTCTTTTAACTGCGGTTACCATTGGAATGCAGCTTGATGGTAACCCCGTAGGCTCCCCCTTTTTATTTACGGGTAGCCTGGCATCATTTGCCAGCACAAATGTTACCCTGAATTCATTTCCTGTAAGCGTAGGAAATCATACGATCAAACTCTTTACATTCAATCCTAACGGCGGAAGCGATCAGAGAAAATTAAATGATACCATTAGCGTAACGTTTACAGTATTACCACTTCTTGATCTGCCTGTAACCCTTGACTTTGAAAGTGGCATCTTTCCGCCTGCGGGTGGTTGGTCAATATTTAATGCAGATGGTGATGTTACCTGGGCAAGAACTATACAGGCCGCTAAATCCGGTTCTGCGTCTATGCGTATGAATGCTTTTGAATATGAAACATTAAAAGCTGTTGATATTTTTAAAAGCCCGAGAATTGATGTATCGGTTATAGATACGCTCAGTATATCTTTTGACGTGGCCTATGCAAGATTCAGTGCTGATGATGTAGATACGCTTGAGGTAGTTTACTCGTTGGATTGCGGTGATACATGGCTGCCCACAGGTTATAAAAAATGGGGTGCGGCGTTGGCAACCAATGGCGGCGCATTTGTACCAGATAATATTTTTGTGCCTGCTTCATCGCAATGGCGCAGGGATAATGTAAAGCTTGGCACATGCAGTATTAATGGAAAAAATATTTTAGCCGGGATAAAATTTACAAACAATTTTGGCCAGGCCTGCTATATAGATAACCTCACTTTTGCTTCTTCAGCCGCCAGGCGCAGAAATGTTCAATTGGTTTCTATAAACCAGCCTGCACAGGCCCTTTGCGCTAACTCCATTGTGCCGGAAGTAACAATATACAACCAGGGTTCGGACACCATTAAAACGTTAAACATAGTTTACCAGTTAGATAATGAAGCCCCGATAACTTTTAATTACACAGGATTGCTTGCACGTTGTAATGCGCAAAACCTAATGCTGAATTCCATTTCAGCAAATGCAGGTGCACACAAATTAACCGTCTATATATCTAACCCTAACGGTGGGGTTGACGAGATTACAACCAATGATACATTGACAAGAGCTTTTACCGTATCGCCTGTGGTTGATGCACCGGTAGCAGAGGGTTTTGAATCAACAGAATTTCCACCAACTAACTGGGCAATAATTAATCCTGATAATGGTATCACTTGGGAAAGAACAACCGCTGCTTTTAAAGATGGCATTGTATCTATGGTCATTCGCAACTTCGATGATCAAAAGGCAAACGCAATGGATCAATTTGTTTCTCCTGTTATAAAAACCGATCCCGCTGCAGATTCAGTCTTTGTGTCTTATGATTATGCGTATGCGCCGGGTGCAACTTTTCCCGGCAGCACGGTATTGCCTTTAGATACTTTAGAGATAAGAGTAAGTACGGATTGCGGCCTTACTTTCACAACAGTATGGAAAAAATGGGGCGAAGATCTGCAGACCATTAACGACCCAAACAACAGTAGCAGCACAGCTTTCACGCCAACGGCGGCTCAATGGAAAAATGTAAGGTTGTATTTATCTGAAGCAGTAGCTAAAAATAACTTCCAGGTGTATTTTGTAAACAAAGGCAATAAGCAAAACAATTTGTATGTAGATAATATTAATATTTTCACCATTACAAGACCGGCAAGATTAACAAGCCAGGGTCATCTCATTTACCCGAATCCTTTTTCCGCATCAATAGTTATTCAGCATTTGCAGGCACCGCAAAATTTACGGTCAGTATCATTTTACAATATGGTTGGGCAACTGGTTTCGCAAAAGCGATACAATAGCGATGCCCCAACGCTTATTATCACCAACCTTGCCGGGCTGCCAAAAGGCATGTACATTGTAAAGCTTGATTATATGGATAAATCAGTAACAGAAAAGGTTATAAAAAATTAGCTTTTTAAGTGCACGGCATAACATCATGCAACAGTTAACTTTGCGTTCTTAATTGATAAGAATGATCATAGACGCCATAAGCCTCAAGAGTATTGCAGAAAAAGTGTATGCCGGAGAACGAATACATGATGAAGACGCCATCTTTTTATTTGAGCATGCCAGTCTTTCATTTGCCGGCAAGCTGGCCAATTTTATAAGAGAAAAAAAACACGGCAACAAAACATTCTTCAATAGAAATTTTCATATAGAACCAACGAATGTTTGTGTTTTTGCCTGTAAGTTTTGTTCTTATTCAAGGTTGTATGCACATAGGGATGAGGGCTGGGAATTAAGCCTGCAGCAAATGCTTGACATTGTAAAAAGTTATGACGGACAACCAGTAACTGAAGTACATATAGTTGGTGGTGTTCATCCCAAAATGAATCTTGAGTTTTTTTGTACGCTGCTCAAAGCTATTAAAACACATAGGCCTGATCTGCACATTAAAGGCTTTACCCCGGTTGAATTAGATTATATGTTTCGCAAGGCCAAAGTATCTGTTGAGGAAGGCTTGCAAATGATGAAAAATGCAGGACTGGATTCATTACCTGGCGGCGGCGCCGAGATATTTCACCCGGAGATAAGACAACAAATTTGTGATGATAAAGTAAATGCCGAAGGCTGGTTACACATACATGAAGCTGCACATAATTTGGGAATGCACAGTAATGCGACCATGCTTTACGGGCATATTGAAAAATATGAACACCG
>JANLXV010000080.1:0-6370 GCA_031365305.1 Chitinophagaceae bacterium | reverse complement strand
GGCAACAAAAACATGCTCAATTTCTGGCTCGACTGATAATGCAGTAAATCCTATGCCTTCCGTATTAACGGGTACGCTTCTGTAGCCCAAAACATCCAGTCCTAATTTTTCTGCAGAGCGGTTAAAAATATCCCTGCATTCTTCCCTCAGCCTTACATCTCTGGGGAAAAATAAAACCCCTACACCATATTTACCATAAGGGGGTAAGTGAATGCCGCCTTTTATGCATTCATCAAAGAAAAATTCATGTGGAGTTTGTATGAGAATGCCTGCGCCATCGCCGCTATTGTTTTCGCAGCCACAAGCGCCGCGGTGTTCCATGTTCTCTAAAACAGTTAATGAATCTGCAACAATCTGGTGCGATTTATTTCGTTTGATATTTGCAACAAAGCCAATACCGCAGGAGTCATGTTCAAACGATGGATGATATAGTCCCTGAGTAGCCATAATACTTCAATAGTTTGCATTGTATTTAAAATGATAAATCGTTCTATAGCAGGCAAATCGGCTAAAAAGCTTCGTTATTGCACAGGTGTGTAATGTAATTGACACCTGAA
This sequence comes from Chitinophagaceae bacterium, assembly GCA_031365305.1. GTDB lineage: Bacteria > Bacteroidota > Bacteroidia > Chitinophagales > Chitinophagaceae > Ginsengibacter. The sequence goes on along the minus strand of JANLXV010000080.1, from coordinate 5,813 downwards.
GCATTTCAAATTATATTATTTACACAGAGGGAAAAAAAATAAATTCACGCCTGTTTACATTATACAAAAATGTATTTATTCCTTAAAACCCAAGCCAGATGAAAGTTTAGATGAAAATTATATTACGCTTTCCAAAAAAATATTTAACTAACTCTAAAACTCTCAAGCAAGTAGGGGTTATTTAATTTCAGGCGTAAAATAAATCATTAAAATAATTGTTATTATTATACTGATTATCGGGGGTTGAGTACATTTGCAGAGTCTCGTTGGGACATCTTCTATATAATCCGTAGAAAACAAAGTTTTATTTAAAATAGGTCGTTCATTCAGTAACCTGTAAACTTAGCATTTAGCTAATAAAGTTTTTTAAATTAATTTGCCTGCCGCTACCGGTAACCACATGAATAATGCATTCAAATTTGCCTTTCGTTACTTATTGGCGACATGCGTATTATTGGTAGCCAATTCATCGTATGGGCAATTAATTGGAGATTTTACCGCTGATATTACAAAAGGCTGTTCTCCGTTGGTTGTAAAATTTACCGATGCTTCATCCGGTAACCCTACGAGTTGGAAGTGGGATTTAGGAACAGGCCCCGCCGTGTTTGGGCAAACGGTATCTACAACATATACTTCACCGGGCACTTACTCGGTAACACTTACAATAAGTGACGGCACTTCAACCAATACCATAACAAAAACCAATTATATAGTTGTACCCGACCCACCTAAAGCAGAATTTACTTCTGATAAAAATTCGGGCTGTTATCCTCAAACGATACAATTTACTGATCAGACAAATGACCCGAGTGGGGCTATTACGAGTTGGTTATGGGATTTTGGTGATGGCAATATTGATTCGGTAGCAAACCCCATCCATACCTATAATACCCCAGGCGATAAAAATGTGACCTTATCTGTAAAAAACCAGTTTGGCTGCGAGAATACACTTACAAAACAAAAATTTATAAGTATACAGGATGGGGTATTTGCTGATTTTACAAATTCTATTTCCGCATCCTGTAACCCTCCTGCGGATATTAACTTTCAAAATTTTTCCAGCGGGGCGGGCACATTAGGTTATTCCTGGAATTTTGCAGATGGCACTGCCCCTTCAACCGCTGTCTCACCTACACACTCTTTTACAAAAGCCGGCAGTTATTTTATAATTCTTACTGTGTCTTCTACAACAGGTTGTTCAGATACAGCCGGAAAAGAAATTACAGTTGGTGCGGTAAAGGCAGATTTTAACGCTGCTTCTGCTTTATGCCATGGAAAGCCAATAGCTTTTACTAATACCAGTTCTCCGGTACCAAACCGTGCAAAATGGGACTTTGGCGATGGTACTTTTTCGGATGAACTAAGCCCGTCAAAAATTTATAATGTGCCAGGAGACTATGTCGTAAAAATGGTGGCTGATTTTGGCGGTTGTTTCGATTCTGTTACTAAAACAGTAACGGTAAGAGATAAATTTCCTTTTGATTTTACTTCTCAATCGCAACCCAATTGTAAATCACCACTTAGGGTAACATTCACTCCTCAGCCAAATGGCGGCACAGTTTATAAATGGATATTTGGAGATGGTGGCACTTCTACACTTCCCAACCCAACCCATGACTATAAAGATTTTTCGACTTATGATGTAACCCTTATTGTTATAAATCCTTCGGGTTGTTATGATACTTTGGTAAAACCAGGTTTTATAGAATACAAACGGCCAGGTGTAAGAATAAATAATTTGCGTGCAGAGGGATGTATTCCCTACACGCACACTTTCACTGCCCGCCTTAACTTTCAGGATTCTATACTGACTTACCAATGGAATTTTGGAGATAATACGTCTTCAGTAGATTCCACTCCAACGCACAACTTTCCGAACGTAGGTGCTTATCGCATAAGATTGACGGTAACTACAGCCTTGGGATGCACTTTAACTTCAACAAGAGATAGTGGTGTAGTTGTAGGTACAAAACCAAAAGCTGATTTTATTGCTGATCAGTTTGATGTTTGCGCCAGCGTCCCTATTCAGTTTACCGATCAGTCAACCGGTGGCGCCAATGCCTGGATATGGGACTTTGGAGATGGTGAAAAATCAACCGAGCAAAACCCTTTACATAAGTTTGTAGATACAGGTTTTTTTTCTGTAAAGCTTATAGCAAAAAATAGCGGGTGCCCTGATTCTTTGATACGGCAGAATTATATACATATAAAACCACCTGTTCCAATATTCACAGCAAGCTTAAAATGCAGCGAGCCTTTTAAAAGAACATTTAAAAACAGTTCAATCGGAGCGGATAATTATTTATGGGATTTCGGAGACAACAGTCCCACATCAACTGATAAAACCCCACCTGCTCATGTTTATACAGATACGGGCGTTTATAATGTAACCCTAACTGTAAATAATATCGCTAACGGCTGTTCAAACACGTTTATATTACCTGTAAATGTTATCATACAAAAAGCAGATTTTATTTCGTTATCTAAAAACGTTTGTAAAGGGAATGAAAGCATATTTACCACAAAAGATATCAATGATAGTTATATAAAGAGGTATGAATGGGATTTTGGTGATGGCTCGTTTGGATCAGTAGATAATGACACCGTATCTCATGCTTACCAGTCTAACGGCTTATACAATGTTAGCCTGAAAATTACCAACATCCTTGGCTGTAAGGATAGTATTACCAAGCCAAACTTTACTAAGGTAGAAGGCCCTGTAGTTTTCTTCAGCCATCCAGTAAAAGGCGGATGCTTAAACCAGCCGGCCACTTTTATAGATAGTTCCGTATCAGACGGTGTTCATCCGATTGTTCAATGGATATGGAACTATGGAGATGGTAATATTGTAAGCTATACCGCTCCGCCATTCACCCACAGCTATTCAGCGCCTGGCTTATATAGTATATCCTTAACAGTGTTTGACAGTAATGGTTGTGTTGATAGTTTAACACGGGATAGCTACTTCGAAATTTCTATACCTAAAGCAGATTTCAAATCATCCGATACGTCGTCGTGCCCGGGAAAGCCAATTCAGTTTAGCACTTTATCCACCGGACCTCAATTAAAATATAACTGGGATTTTGGCGATAACACTGCGCCATCTGTGTCACCTAATCCGTTTCATACTTACGCAGCTAATGGGGTTTATAGTATCAAACTTATTATTACAGATGCCTATGGCTGTACTGATTCAATTACGAAGCCAAATTTTATAGACATTACTACGCCTGTAGCTGATTTTACGGCAAGCGATTCTGTTAGCCCGTGTACACCTTTCAACGTAGCCTTTGTAAACACTTCAACAAATTTCCGCACAGCACTCTGGGATTTTGGCGATGGCGGAAGCTCTGTGCGAACAGATGGCGCTGATCATATATTTACCTTACCCGGCACTTATACCGTTAAGCTTATAGTGACAGGACCCGGAGGCTGTACCGATGAAAAAACAATGTCAATACTGGTTAAAGGGCCACAAGGCTCTTTTACAACAACCAACATAAAAGGCTGTAATACCTTAACCACAAATTTTGTAGCAACCACAAAGGGCACTACATCTTTAATATGGGATTTTGGAGATGGAAAAATTTTAGAAACCACTGACTCAAAAGTTTCGCACACTTATACTTTAGCTGGCAATTATTTTCCAAAATTAATTTTGATTGATGCCAATTGCCGTGTGCCGGTTTATGGGCCAGATACCCTTTCAGTCTACAATGTAAAGGCAGCTTTTACGCAATCTTCGTTATTGGCTTGTAATACCGGCGCAGTAAGCTTTACTGACTCCAGTAAAAGTAATGATCCAATTACCGTTTATAGCTGGAATTTTGGTGACGGTACTTTTTCATCAGATCAAAACCCGACACATATTTTTTTAACACCAGGCACTTATTTTGTTGAATTAACCATTACAACGGCCTTTGGTTGTACAAGTACCTATCGCTCTACGGAACCAATAAAGATTGTGGCTTCACCACAAATTGCAATTACCGGCGACTCCACTGGATGTATACCGGCCACACTTACTTTCAAAGGAGAACTTGTTGTACCAGACACTTCTGCAATTAACTGGCAGTGGGATTTTGCGAACGGCGCAACTTCTACGCTTCAACAACCCCCTGCCCAGGTATATCCTGCTGCTGGCAGCTATACTGTAAGTTTAATAGCTATAAATAGCAGCGGCTGTAGGGATACTGCATTTAAAGCTGTTACTGCCTATCCTATCCCGGTTGTTACTGCTATCCGTGATACGTTTGTTTGCATTGGCAATTCTGTTACATTGCAGGCAACGGGTGCACAAACTTATGTGTGGTCACCGTCAACATCATTATCCTGTACGGCCTGCGAAACAACAATAGCAAATCCAACTGATGATATCATTTACATGGTAACCGGAACAAGTGCTGTCGGCTGCAGCGCATCAGACCAACTCGAAGTATTAGTGAAGAAACCATTTAGCATTACGGTATCTCCGGCAGATAGTGTTTGCCTTGGCAGCGGAGTTACCATTTCAGCTACCGGTGCAGATGTTTATCTATGGTCTCCGGCTATTGGCTTAGATGATCCAACGAAATCAAATCCTTTTGCTACACCAACTGAATCTACAAATTATATTGTTGTAGGCTCTGATGATAAAGGTTGTTTTACAGATACGAAAAGCGTGGCATTAAGTGTTTTTCCATTACCAACTGTAAACGTTGGGCCGGATATTACGATCAATATTGGTCAGTCAACCACGATAAAACCACAGATATCAACAGATGTTGTGGATTATACCTGGACGCCAACTTTGGGGATAATCGCCTCTGATGACAGCAGCATTACCGTAAAACCCATTATGAGTACCGAGTACAATTTATTAGTTACAAATAACGGCAATTGCAGCGCAGAAGATAAGCTCACAGTGTTTGTGATTTGTAATAATGCCAATGTTTATATCCCCAATACTTTTTCCCCAAACAAGGATGGCGTTAATGATTGGTTCTACCCAAGAGGTACCGGGTTATTTAAGATAAGAGGGTTAAAAGTGTTTAATCGCTGGGGTGAAATGATCTATCAAAAAGCAAATCTAAATCCGAACATAGCAACTGATGGATGGGATGGCACTTATAAAAACAAGCCGCTTACGCCTGATGTATTTGTTTACCAGGTAGACATCATTTGCGAAAATGGTTCTGTATTATCTTATAAAGGAAATATTGCTTTAATAAGATAAGACCTTTCTCCGTTTGTTTACCATTTCCTAAATATTGCCTTATTAATTTCATGTCTTTTTCAATTTGGTTTAATTAAATTGAAGCTCATTTCGAAACTAACGATTGCTTGTGTTTTTAAACCGATAAAGCCTGGCACATGCATTTAACGCCACGGGAGTCTGAAAAATTACTTTTATTTCTTGCAGGAGAATTGGCTGAAAAAAGAAAAGCACGGGGTTTAAAATTAAATTATCCTTAAGCTATTGCGCTTATCAGCAGCAGGCTGCAGGAAGCCGCCAGGGATGGACAATCAGTGGCGCATTTAATGCAATACGGCAGAACCATTTTATCAACAAACGATGTAATGGAAGGCGTATCTGAAATGATTGATGAGATACAAATAGAAGCCACATTTGCAGACGGAACAAAATTGGTAACCGTACATAATCCCATTAAATAATTCTTCAACAATACTTATGATACCCGGAGAATATTTTCTAAGAGATGAAAAAATTACCTGTAACAAAGGGAGAGAAAATCTTACCCTGATTGTTGTAAATACCGGCCACAGACCGGTTCAAATTGGTTCTCATTTTCATTTTTTTGAAGTTAACCCGC
>JANLXV010000074.1:0-2717 GCA_031365305.1 Chitinophagaceae bacterium | reverse complement strand
ATAGTTCATCTGTAGACGATATTGAAATCATTCATACCGCACATAACCGGGAGGGCTTTGCTTTAGGGGCCGTACTCGCCGCAGAATTTATAGCAGGTAAAAAAGGTATTTACACCATGAAGGATGTATTAGGAATTTAGGAAAAGTCATTAGTCAGTGAGTCATTAGTCATCCTTTCATTGTTAACCGTTCACTGTTCAGAACGCATAACCAACAGATAACACCGCATTTGGCAAAAAGCCGTTATAAGCTGTCCCAAAAGTAATACCTCCGGAATCTTTAAATTTAAATTGCACATATTGGAAGCCGCCGGCAATATCTGCAACAAAATGCTTCTTATAAAATAATTGATAGCCTACATTTGAATAAGCGTTGAAGCCGGTAATTTTGGTTTTGATATAATAGTTTCCAAAAGACTGATCATATACCGCATTACCAAATAGTGCATTACCACCCACGCCAATATGTAAGCCTTTTGGCGCTGCTTTCCTGGGTAAGAGATAATACCGGAATTCAGTCCCAACGCCGTAAGTTCTATAATCGAAACCGGTTGTATTAATTACCCCAGCAGAAGGGGTAACACTTACTGTAAAATCTTCAGAAAATTGCCGCTCATATATTAGGCTGCCAAGCCCATATACAAGGCCCAGCGCATTAATTTTTACTATGTTTTTTTTGGTGTCCTGGCTTATAGCCGGCCTTGTAATTGATATAACGATAAAAAAAACTATCCAATATTTCATAAGCTAAGCATGTTGTTTTGGTACATGCATTTGCTATAAACATAATAAAAAAAGGCCTCAATAGAGAGGCCTTCTGAAAATTTCTTACGCAGCTATTAGAAATTGTAAGCTAAGCGAAGACCAACAGAATTGAGATTATTGCTGTTTTTAGAAAGGCCAAGATATTTTACTTCAGCATCAATATTATCAGATAATATAAATCCAACGCCTGGTGAGTAAGCAAACAAGCTGCCATCACCTTTATCTGTGCCGAAGGCAACGCCTAATTGTCCGTGCCCATAAACCTTTGGTGAAAAATAATATTTTACGCCACCCAAAACGGGAATTAATCCAAAGCTTGGGACCTTTCCAATAATTCGCAACGTTTTACCAGAAAAGGTAAGGTAGCCGGCATTAACAGTTAAGCCTAAATCATCTGCAGGTTTGTATTCTCCCTGAACTGTTCCTCCAATACCGAAATTATAAGAATTTCCAAAATCTCCAACCGGCAAAAGGCCTTCAACGCCAATACTAAAAGTTACTGGTTTGTCTTGTGCTTTTAAACATGCAGTTGAGGCAACAACAACTGCAAATAGTAATAGTAGTTTTTTCATTTGATTAATTTTTGTTTGAATGATTAATTTGAAAACTTTCACAAACCTCAATCAAAAAAGTTATAATCAACAAAGCAAAAATGTTAATATTCTCAGCTCCTTACAACTTATAGGTTTGGCTTTCAACCTATTATTTGTTATAATTCGCTTTTTAACCCCGTCAACATTTCGCCCGTTAATTTCTCAAGATCATACCTGCTTTTCCAGTTCCAGTCAGTATTGGCTTTGGAATCGTCAATACTTTGCGGCCAGCTATCGGCAATAGCCTGGCGATAATCAGGTTTATAATCAATAGAAAAATCCGGTAAATGCCTGCTGATTTCCTCCGCAATTTCTTTAGGCGAAAAACTCACACCGGAAATATTATATGAGGTTCTCACTTTAAGCTTTGATGATTCAGCCTCCATCAATTCAATGGTTGCTCTTATGGCATCAGGCATGTACATCATGGGCAGATAAGTATCTTCATTAAGAAAACAAGTGTATGTGTTTTGCTGCAAGGCTTCATAAAATATTTCAACCGCATAATCCGTAGTGCCGCCGCCAGGAGAACTCTTATAGCTAATCAGGCCCGGATACCGCAAACTTCTAACATCTACACCCCACCTGTTATAATAATAGTTGCACCAAAATTCACCGGCATATTTGCTGATGCCATAAACCGTTACGGGTTCAATAATGGTGTGTTGCGGGCAATTTTTTTTGGGAGAAGTTGGGCCAAAAACGGCAATACTACTTGGCCAATATACTTTAGTAAGCTGCTCCTCTTTAGCAATTTCCAATACATTTAAAAGGCTTTGCATGTTTAAGTTCCAGGCCAGCGATGGATTTTTTTCACCCGTTGCGGAAAGGATAGCAGCCAGTAAATAAATCTGTGTAATATTTTGCCGGATCACCTGCACATGCAGCATTTCTTTATTCATCACATCAAGACTAACATAAGGGCCGGTGCCTTTTAGCAGGTCATTCTCCTCCCGCAGATCAGAAGCTATCACGTTACTACCGCCATATAATCTTCTTAGTTCAAGCGTTAATTCTACACCGATCTGGCCGCTTGCGCCAATCACTAAAATTTTTTCTTTTAACATAAACACATCGGATTATTGATGAAAATTTTTAAAAATTGAAAGTAGTAGTTTTGGCGCATGGAAAAGTATTTACAGCAACTTTTTGAAGGCCAGCAATATGACCCAAACAGTTTTTTTTTAATTGCAGGCCCCTGTGTAGTTGAAAATGAAGAGAATGTAATGCTGGTAGCTGAAACCGTCAAAGGCATTTGTAGTAAATATCAAATCCCATATATTTTTAAATCATCTTATAAAAAAGCAAATCGTACCAGCGCAAATTCGTTCACCGGCATAGGCGACAGGGCATCTTTGGA
>JANLXV010000031.1:0-2173 GCA_031365305.1 Chitinophagaceae bacterium | reverse complement strand
ATGAAAACAAGCCTGTTCTCCTCTCCAATAAAGAGAATTTTTTCACGATCGAATTTGCAACACTCAATTTTTGGGACATGCAACAAACCAATTATTATTACCGCCTTGATGGCGTAGACAAAGATTGGGTAAGTGTGGGAACAAAACGTTTTGCAAATTATACCGACCTGCAACCCGGAGCGTATGTTTTTGATGTAAAAGCGGAGGGCGAAAACAGTAACGGAGTAACTACTTCTTTAAAAATAATTATTGCCCCGCCATTCTGGAAAACAGGGTGGTTTTATTCGCTCCTGGCGATTTTTACCCTTTTACTTGTTTACCTTTTTATAAGATCCCGAGAGAAAAGCATTAAATCAATTGAAGCTGAAAAGCTTAAAGTAATTCAGTTAAATGCGGAGCAATACAAAAGCAAACTGGAGATGGAACAGATTATAAATTATTTCTCTTTTTCATTGATAGCTAAGCACACAGTAGACGAGGTATTGTGGGATGTAGCTAAAAATCTTATAGGAAGAATGGGTTTTGAAGATTGCATGATCTATTTATGGAACGATGATAAAACTAAAATGATCCAGCGTGCCGGTTACGGACCAAAAGGTTCCAAAGAAGAAATTAAGAACAGCTATTTTGATGTTGTTCCAGGCCAGGGCGTTGTAGGTTATGTAATGCAAACAAAAGAAGCGGTGCTAATATCTGACACAACAAAAGATGCCCGTTACCGGGTAGATGAAATGGAAAGGCAAAGTGAGATAACTGTTCCTATCATTTATAACGATGAACTGATTGGCGTAATTGACAGCGAGCACCAGCAAAAGAATTTTTATACCCAACAACATTTGCAGGTATTAAGCACCATTGCTACGTTAACGGCCGATAAAATAAAATCAATTGAGTCGGAGCAATCGTTGCAGCAGGCAAAAATAGAGATGCTTGGGATTAACGAAAAGCTCTCGGAAGCCCGGCTGGATGCACTTCGTAGTCAAATGAATCCGCATTTTATTTTTAATTGTTTGAATGCAATTGATAACCTTATCCAGACGGCTCAAACAGATAAGGCTACCACTTACCTTGCCCGCTTTGCAAAGCTGATCCGCTCTTTGCTGGATAGTTCTAAAACGAACCTGATATCGTTTAGCAAGGATTTTGAAACCCTTAATTTGTATTTACAACTCGAGCAATTCAGATGCGATAATAAGTTTAGCTATGAATTGAAAGCTGATGATGAACTGGTTTATGGCGACTACAAAGTGCCTCCGCTTATTGTGCAGCCGTTTGCAGAAAACGCCATTCATCACGGCTTATTAAACAAACAAGAAGGCGAAAGAAAGTTATTAATAAAAGCATCGCTTCATGATAATTGTATCCGCTATATGATCGTTGACAATGGTGTGGGCCGAAAAATAGCAATGGAAATAAAATCATTGAATAAGCCAGAGCATATATCTTATGGAATAGAAATCACTAAAGAACGAATTCAGTTACATAATCAAAACGGGGCAACGAATGAAATTGTATTTACTGATTTACTAGAGGATGGCAAAACAGCCGGAACGAAAGTCGTAGTTAGTATTAAGGCAGATCGTTGAAATAAATTGGAAATGTTGCTATCCAGGTAAAACATTCTTGTTAAGCTTAAGTGTTGATGCAGTATTAGGTTTCAATAACCCTGGCTTGATGCCTCGATTAAAGAAACAAATTACTTCTTCTTGAATTTTCGTCCACGTCTGTAGGACAACAATAAATTAAATCTTTAAAAATGCTTAAAGCCATTCTGGTTGATGATGAAGAAAGCAGTATAAGCTCTCTTAAAGAAAAGATCAGCCGGCATTGTCCACAGGTAGAGATAATTGCAACATGTGATAATGCGCAGAAAGGAATAAGCGCTATTGATTTTCTGAAGCCGGATATTGTTTTCCTTGATATTGAGATGCCAGTTATGAATGGATTTTTAATGTTGCAACAACTTACTTTCAAAAATTTTGAACTTGTTTTTACTACCGCTTATGATCACTATGCCATCAGGGCAATTCGCTTTAGTGCGCTGGATTATTTAGTAAAGCCAATTGAGATAGAAGAGTTACAAGCGGCAATAATGAGGGTAGAGGAAAAGCAACAACGCAGCTCGCCTAACCAGCGTTTAGAACTTCTGCTTGATAACCTTGGACAAAAAGTT
>JANLXV010000679.1:0-1747 GCA_031365305.1 Chitinophagaceae bacterium | reverse complement strand
GCACAAGGCAGCCGTGCAGGCAAAAGAAAATCTGCAATTAAAAAAAGAAGATGAGTTGATGGTGCTGGCAGACAACGGCTATCACACCGGGGCGGAGTTACAGCAATGCCACGGCGATAATATGATAACGCATGTAGCCTATAAAGAACAACCTTCTGTAAAACATATAGCCACAGAATTTCTTGCAGAAAGTTTTTTGTATGATAAAGCAGCAGACACTTACACCTGCCCTGCGGGTGCTGTGTTAACTTCCTTAGGTACCTGGCATAATAAAAAAGGCGAAGCTAATGAAACCAGCTACCGCTTTAGAACCTACCGCACCAGTGCCTGTAAAAAATGTCCCTTAAAACACCAGTGCACAAAGCTTAGGTGGTTTCAATCTTTTAGCGCAACGCTGTTATAAATATAAGTTTTGTTTGGAAACTCTTTTTTTGTTTTAAAAAGTGATATGAAAAAGCTGATTAAAATGAGGGAAGCTTTTTATACTTCTCATCACTTTTCAAAAGCCTGTTTGTTCGCTGAGGTTTCCAATCGCAGCCACACAGGTAAAAGATTTTAAGCAATTTGTTTGAGTATCATTTCTTCAAAAACTTCTTTAGGTGTTCTGTAATCAAGCACATGCCTGGGCCTTTCATTGAGTTGGTTCTGCACTTCTTTTAAACGTGCCTTAGTGATGGTATTAAAGTCTGTTCCGGCAGGAAAATAATCTCTCACCAAACCATTACTGTTTTCGTTGGTTGGCCGCTCCCACGGGCTGTACGGATGGGCAAAATAAACCTGTACTTTGGTATGTTTTGTAAACAGTTTATGTTGTGCCATTTCAGTGCCGTTATCGTAGGTCATTGTCTTTTTCATCTGCGTGGGTATTGTTTTAAATTCTTTTTCAAAAGCCTTGCGTACTGTGGTAGCGTCTCTTGCCTTTAAAGGAACGATGATAATGGTACGTGTAGTACGCTCAACCAGCGTCCCTATTGCACTTGCACGTTCTTTACCCATCACCAGGTCGCCTTCCCAATGGCCTGGTATGAGCCTTCCTTTTACTTCTTCAGGGCGTTCATCTATGCGTATAGGATCTTTAATAGTAGTGCGTTTATCAATGCCCCTGCGCACATTGCCACGGTACTTTCTTTTCTGCCTGAGCTCAGATATAAGCAACCCTTTTAGCTCCTTTTTACTGTGCAGATAGATATATAAATAAATGGCTTCGTGGCTGATTTGCATGGCTTTGTTTTCAGAAAATTGTCTTTGTAAACTTAGGCTTATTTGCCGGGGCGACCACCGCAGGGAAAGCTTTTCCAACACAAAGTTTTCAAGGGCTTTACACTGTTGTATTTTATTCTTGCCACTCTTTCTGTTGCTTGATTTACCGACAGCCAAACGCTCTGCTTCCATGGCTTTGTACTGCTCCCTTTCTCGCTTTATTACATCTCTTTGAATAGTACTTTTGCTGCGGTTGAGTACTGCTGCAATGTCAGCGTAACTCTTTTTATGAGACAGTAATTTTTCTATTTCTATGCGTTCATCAAAGGTCAGCCGACCATACTTTTTTTGCATCATACAAGCTAAATTTTTAAGGCTTAGCGTTGCGTTAGATTATTGAACCGGCTGTCATGCCCTGAAATAGGTTGACCATTTTTTGTTAATAAAAATGATGCTTTACAAATCTACCGGAACATTGATAAGCCTTAAAAAAAATCTTTTAAGGGATTTTTTCAGACTTATCAACATTCCTGCTGTCTGCTTTTTT
>JANLXV010000670.1:0-8116 GCA_031365305.1 Chitinophagaceae bacterium | reverse complement strand
CACCGGCGAGTATTACATTGCGTGCTGATAGAAAAAACATTAAAGTCGCACTAAACGATATCCTTTTTATCGAAAGCCTGAAAGACTATATAAAAGTGGTGACTGTTTCAAAAAATATCATCACAAAACAATCTATTTCTTCTCTTGAAGAAACTTTACCACAAAAAAACTTCATCCGAATTCACCGGTCTTTTATTATCGCTATTAACAAAATTGATTCCTATACCAGTGACCGTATAGAAATCAAAAACCATGAATTGCCTATTAGCAGGATGTACAAGCATGAAGTTGAAAAAATATTGAACATCTGATTTCCTTTGTGTTAAATTGAAGGAAAAAAATAATGAGATATTTTGCTTTTCTTTTATTGCTTCTTTCTCTAAACTCGTTCGCTCAAACCAGCATCAACCGTGATCCTGCTATTGCTGATATGGTTCTGCAGGTATCTGCGGATTCACTAAAATCTTACATCAAAACACTGGTCGCCTTTGGAACAAGAAATACACTTAGTACACAAACTGATGATAAAAGAGGCATTGGTGCTGCAAGAAAATGGGTGCTTAAAAAGTTTAATGAATTTGGTAAACAAAGTAATGGCAGGCTTACTGCATTAATTGATACTACTACACTGCAACCCGATAGTGAACGTGTAGATAAGCCTTTACTATTAGGCAATGTAGTGGCAACGCTAAAAGGCATTGACCCGGCGGATAACCGAGTGTTTATTATCAGTGGTCACCTGGATAACAGGCGCAGTGATGTTATGGATAGAACCGGCGATGCACCTGGCGCAAATGATGATGGGAGCGGTGTGGCTGCGCTTCTTGAATGCGCAAGAATCATGAGTAAGCAATCTTTTGATGCATCGGTAATTTTTATGGCAGTAAGCGGAGAGGAACAGGGATTGCTCGGCGCAAATTTTATGAGCGAAAAATCGAAACGAAATCATGTAAACATTGAAGCGGTGCTTAACAATGATATCATGGGCAGTAACAACAGCAATGAAACCAACCTTATAAATAATACGCAGGTACGGGTTTTTAGCGAAGGCCTGCCTGCTTTTGAAACAGAGAAAAATGCAGCAGGCATCAGGAGCCTCGGTCTTGAAAACGATGGGAAATCCAGGCAGCTTGCCAGGTATGTAAAAGAAGTTGGCGAGCGCTATGTTGATAATCTTGAAGTGGTATTGATCTATCGTAATGACAGGTTTTTAAGAGGTGGTGATCATACGCCTTTTGTGCAGCGTGGTTTTGCGGCCGTACGTATTACTGAGATGAATGAAAATTATACACGTCAACACCAGGATGTAAGAGTTGAAAACAATATTCAATATGGCGATTTACCTGAGTATATTGATTATGATTATTTGAGAAAGAACACCGCCTTAAATCTTTCTGTGCTGTCAAATTTATCGAACGCACCGGGCATGCCTGACTCTGCAAAAATTGACGTAAAAAAATTAAGCAACACTACTTCGCTATCCTGGCAAAAACCTTTGTTTGGCAAAGCTGAAGGCTATTATGTGCTGGTTAGGGAAACGACGAGCCCTGTTTGGCAAAAGAAATATTTTACAAAAGCTACAACGATGCTATTGCCATTATCAAAGGATAATTATTTTTTTGCTGTTCAAAGTGTAAGCGCAGCAGGCAATGAAAGCCTTGCTGTAATACCATCGGTTAAGAGGTGAGTAGGTCAATAGTCATTGAAGTCACTAGGTCAATAGGTCGGTAAGCCAAATTTAAATATACAACGGCCAATGACTTAACGACCAATGACTATTAAAAAGATTAACCTTTCAAAAACATCTGCCATATTAAATTTGAGTATTAAAAAATCCAAATCAATGAAACTGATTATTACATCCTGTTTAATTTTACTCACTTCTTTAAGCTTCGCCCAGAAAGACTCTTCACTCAACGGGCTTTTTAAAAAGGCTACTAAAATCTTCAACGACAAACAAAGTACATCGTCTCTTTCTGCTTCTGAAATAGCCGACGGATTGAAAGAAGCCTTATCAATAGGTGCGCAAAAAAGTGCTGATAAATTATCTGCTGCAGATGGGTTTTTTAAAGATGCTGCTATCAAAATATTAATGCCGGAAGAAGCAGTTAAGGTAGAAAAGAAATTAAGAGCCGTTGGCCTTGGTAATCTTGTTGATAAGGCCGTACTGAGTATGAACAGGGCTGCGGAAGATGCCTCAAAATCTGCTGCGCCGATCTTTCTTTCAACTATAAAAAATATTACTTTAAAGGATGCGCTTGGTATTTTAAAAGGTTCTGATTCTGCAGCCACATCTTTTTTAAGAAAAGGCACCACGGCACAATTGGTTTCAGCATTTACGCCTATAGTAGAAGCATCATTACAAAAGTTAAATGCTACAGAATACTGGAAGGATGTTTTTACGGCTTATAATAAAATTTCATTCAATAAAGTGAATACAGACCTTAATAGTTATGTTACAGGCAAAGCCATAGATGGCTTATTTTATTATGTAGCTTCCGAAGAAAAAAACATCCGGAAAAATCCTGCTGAAAGAGTAACCGGCTTATTAAAAAAAGTTTTCGGCAGCAATTAATTTTACGAACTTTTACAATGATAAAGGCTACCCGTTAAAAGGTAGCCTTGGTTCTTCCTGGTCCGTTTAAAATTATTTTTTCCGGGTTTTACTTTCAATATTTATAGTTGTATTACCAGTAACTTTTAATACAGTTACATTTTTGTCGTTTTCAGCTTTTACAAAATAACTGTTCTGCCCATCACTCGTAATTTCTGAAGCCATAGTATCAAAAGTGTAATTGGGCAGCTTTGATTTTAAGGCTACAATAACAGCAAGTGGTAATTGCTCCAGGTTAAGCGTTCTGGAGGCAGCAACCAGTTCACCGCTTTCATTATAGGTTGCAGAAACATTTTGGGTGTTTACTTTAAAATTAGCGCAATACAAGCCGTTCAATTTTTTCCACGACACTTCGGAAGCAAATGCAAAGTTGCTTTTAAAAGCGGTTTGAATTTTTGTACTTACAGTGTCTGCATTAACTGTAAAGGAGCTGGCTGTGATGATGATGGCGATTGCCAGGAAAATACCTGTTAACTTTTTCATGATTAAATTTTTTTAGATAATTATTTTAAGGTTTGATGAATGAAGGTTTTGTCTGGCTTCATTGTAATTTCAAACCAAAAATAACAGGGCCAAAATAGCAGCGGTTGTAAATGATGACCAGTGAAAAAAGAAAAACACCAAAGTTGATGAGCGGTAAAAAAATGATTTTCCACAAGAGGTTAAAATTTTCTGAAATCTACTCTCATAAAGGATTCCAGGCAAATTATCCGAAGTTATCATTATGTTGAGATCGGATCGTTAAATTATAGATCTGGTAGAAGGGATAGAAAGAAAGGAATATTATTTATCAGCTCCGGTTATTCACATAACTTTCTACTGGCATACGATTACTAATACTCCTGGCAAGCGTCATTTCATCAGCATATTCAAGCTCGCCGCCAAAGGCAACACCTCTTGCAATGGTGGTAATTTTTACCGGTGCACCATTCAGTTTCTTGCTGATGTAATAGATGGTGGTATCGCCCTGTATGTTTGGACTTAAGGCAAATATGAGTTCTTCAGTTTTTTCTTCTTCAATTCTTTTCACAAGGCTATCAATCTGCAATTGCCCCGGACCTACGCCATCAAGCGGCGAAATGATACCGCCCAGCACATGATACAAACCATTGTACTGCTGCGTACTTTCAATAGCAATCACATCTCTTATATTTTCAACTACGCAGATCAGTTCTGATTTGCGAGACCTGTTAAGGCAAATGTTACAGAGTTCTTTATCGCTGATGTTATGGCAGCGGCTGCAGAAATGTATTTCTTCTCTGAGTCTTGAAATACTATCGCTGAAATTTTTTACTTCGCTGATATCTTTCTTAATAAGATGTAACACGAGACGTAAAGCCGTTTTTTTACCAATACCCGGCAGCCTGGCAAATTCGTTCACGGCATTCTCTAAAAGATCAGATGAAAAGATCATATCGCAAATATATGATGGCGATAAAAAGCAGCCGTCAATGTTTTAAGTAAACGTATTGCAACGATGTTATTTGGGCAATTCTATATCCCGTTCGTTTTCCCAATTTGCCCTGATGGCTAATTTTTGTTTTATGGGATATACTATTTCCGGCTGGCGTTTTAATTTATAGTTGCCTGCGTCCCACATGCCATTATCATTGGCATCATACAAAATGCGGAGCTGGTATTCGCCGGGGTCAAACAAGGGCTCATTCCATTTAGCGTTGGCAAGTTTATAAGTTTTAAATACTTCATTGTTCTTTACAAACTGCAATACCATGTTTTTTGTGGTATCAAAATTTGTAAAATTAATTTTAAGACTTCCATAGTCTGCTTCACCTTTTGCTTTAAATTTTATAGTATCTGTTTTTTCAAGCGCTAAACCGGTACTGTCACTACCAAAATCTTTTAAAAGAATTATCCTGTAAAAAGAATCCAGTTGCCATTTATAATTTATCGTTACTTTTTTTTGTGTACTGTCAAGGCTGGCAGAATAATCATCAAGAAGATTATTTAATGTATCTGTTAAAAGTATTTTTTGGCCGTCAAAGTTTTTAAGCTTTTTATTAAACTCTATTGAAAGGTTGCTCAGGATATCCTGTTCTTCAGCCGATACCTTACTAACATACTTTAACTTTTTTTCCTGAACCTGTTTTGCAGGAGCAGGCTTTTCAGGTTCTTCAGCATAAGCATACAATTTGGTGCCGGCGGTATCTCCATTTACATCTATGGCCTTATCTGCAAAAGCAAAAATTTCTTTCGGGTTGCTATAGAATTTATTACCATCTCCATCTTTCAAGGCATAATAATTATATGTGCCGGGGGCAAGATGCCTGAAGTGAAAATTACCTGATGAATCAACCTTGGCCATGTATCTTGGCTTTTGCGTTTCCACGGCTGAATCAACAAGGTTGTCAAACAGCAAAACACTTAGCGTGCTGTCGAAACCGCCCGTTTCTGCAAGTTGTACATTGCCGGAAAGCAGGAGAGAATCAATATGATTACCTGTTGAAAAGGTGTAGGTTAAATTCTTATAAATATTATTTTCATTAACGTCTCTAACAGCATTACCAAGATTAATAGAATAGGTAGTGTTAGGCTTTAGCGTATCGTTAATTTTTATAGTTACTGTTTTTAATTTATAATCTACATAAGGGTCTTTTTCCGGCACGGGGGATACTAAAAGATTTTCTCTCACCTGGTCAAGTTGCACATATTCATCAAACGTGAGCACTATTTTTTTTGCAGAAAAGTTTAGGGCGTTTTCTGCGGGAACAGCATTAATTAATGTAGGTGGTAACGAATCTCTTTTACCGCCGGTTGGTGCTATAATCTGTGCGCAACCTGTAAGTAAACCCTGGAAGTAAATACAAATCCCCAGAACGATAATTGTGATTAAAACTTTATTTACCAAGAAGTGGAATATTTTTAAATGCTGCAAACATAATTGGTTTGGCCAAGGCTGGCTGCCAATTATTGCTTAATTCTTTTTAACACTGATTATTCTTCTGTCTCGGAAAGTTCATGAAGGGCAACCTGCAAGTTGTTGTCTTTTACAAAATTGCACCAATGGCAATCTTCTTTGCCACAGCCGGTATAAAAATCCCGTTGTTGAATTTTATTCCACACTTCCAGCATTTGTTGCGTAACCGTTTCAGTATCCTGCGGCTGGATAATGACCTTAAATTTTTTATAGACTGATTTTTTATCAGGCTCAATAAAATCGAATTCAGTACTCACCACTTTCCAGTCTTTTGCTTCGTAATTATCCAGGAGTATTTTATAAAACACCGCTTGCCGCCAGTAATCGCCGCCATTATTATTTTTATCATTAGGGGAGGCAAGCTTTTCTAAAGTATAGGCGCTGGTATAATCACCGGTTTTATAATCTACTACGTTAATTTCTTTACCGGTAAATTCCATCTTGTCAATCTTTCCTTTTATAGGTACACCTCTAACGGAAACATTTTTTATGGTACGTTCAACCGCAACAATCTTGTTCCAGGTATTATAATAGTTGTCATAATATTTACCCAACACTTCTTCACCATATTCTAACCGGCGTGTAAAAGCTTCTCTTGTAAAGTTTTCCCGGTGCCTTGCCATATACCATTTAAAATCTTCAACCACGTCTTCTTTTGTTGCAAATTTTTGATTGGAGTCTTTCTGCATTTTTTCAAATAGCCGTTGCAGGGCAAAATGTATGGCGCTTCCAAATTCTGTATTCTCCGATTTTCCTGAAGGTATTTTGATGAGGCTTTTAAAATAGAATTCTAACGGGCATTTTAAATAATTATTCAGCGAGGTCACGTTCATCACAAACTTATCAAGCAAAGCCGTAATAAAATCCTCTTCAACATTATCAAGTTGTGGGGCAAGCGCCGTAAAATTGAGCACATCATATTGTAATAAAATGTCTTCATCAACAGCTATCCGCTGAATAGGAATGTTATCATGTTCCTGTAATATTTCCGCAAGAAACATAGACGGTTCCTGTTCTTTGGAATCTGCTTTATACCGGCAGTAAGAGATCTGTAAAAACTGTTCTGCCCTGGTAAGCGCCACATAAAATAAGCGGCGTAATTCTTCATCATCAGTGGAGGATGATGTGGAAGCAAACACAGTGTCAGGAAATTTATAACCTGTTGATGGTTTTCTTTTTTTCTCCCACAAACCTGAGTTAAGGCCGGTAACAAATACATGTTCAAACTCAAGCCCCTTGCTGCCATGCGCTGTTAAAAGGTTAACGCCCTTGTCGCTGCCCGCAACCTGTTTCACTGAAATTGATAAGCCTTCAATGCGCATAAGGTCAATGGTTGTCATTAAATCCTGCACGGTCATTAATGGACTGCGTGATGATTCTTCTTTTATAAAATCAAACAAGGCAGTGAGCAACTGCATAAAATTGATTTTCTCTTTGCTTTGCATGATGTAGCCAAGCACACCTGCTTTTGTGATCACGTGTTCAAAAAGTGTTTGCAGGGTTACATTTGACACATCAGCGATTAGGGCTTCAAAAGTTTTGCTAAAGCTTGCCAGGGCGTCACTCACATTTTTTTCAAATAACGATTTAGGCGGCGTATTGGCTTTTTCATAAATCAGTTGCCTGAGCGATGTAAGTTGAGAATTATATTTTTTTTGATTGGTCTCAACCGTTAACCTGGCAATATCAATTGGTGCTATTTTGTAAAAATCAAAATGAAGAATTTCAAACAATAATTCATCACCGCTATAAGGTATATCGTGTTCAGCGGCGAGATAACGAAGAATGCGGATAATCTTTGTGGCAAAAGGATGTTGCAAAATATTAATGCTCTTCCTGCTGTAAACCGGGATGTTTTTTAGCGCCAGGTATTTATATAATTCCTCACCATATTTATTCTCTTTATAGATCACGGCAATGCGCCCCGGCTCAGCGCCATCATTAACCAGCTTTACAATTTTTTCCGTAATGTCGGCAAGCTCTTCTCTTTCATTTTTGTATTCGATAATTGTGGGGTCATCAATAATATGTTTTAGATGATCTCTGGATGAGACCAGGTCTTTAGTTAATCCTTCCAATGAATTAATAAGCCGCTGGTTATTTTTTTCGATTAATGTTTTTGAAAGATTCAATATCGGTTGTGTTGACCTGTAATTGTTAGTGAGCACTACCTTCAGCATACCACTATAACTTTTCAGGAACGATTCCATGTTCTCAACATTAGCACCCTGAAAGCGGAAAATGCTTTGATCATCATCGCCAACCACAAACACATTTGGTTCCTCCCAATAGCTGATCAGCAACTCTACGAGTTTATTTTGCGTGCCACTCGTGTCCTGGTATTCATCCACTAAAATGTATTGGAACTTTTCCTGGTAATTGGCTAACAGGTTTTTATTCTCCTCAAAGGCCTTTATTACCCAACTGATCATATCATCAAAATCATAGAGATTGTTGTCCCGCATCATCTTTTGAAAATTGCTAAACTCATCAACCGCCGCCAGTAGTTTTTGCATGCGCAGTTTCTGTTCTTCATAGGCCGGTTTAAAATCTCCTTTTTTCCATTG
>JANLXV010000667.1:0-2000 GCA_031365305.1 Chitinophagaceae bacterium | reverse complement strand
AAATTGACGGCCGGTATCTGCAGCCATTTTATTTTGCTTTAAGGGATCGTTGTCATCTTCTGCTAGGTTATTACGGTACAAGGTTACTTTATCCCATTCAACCGTCATTGAGCCTTCGCTGCCAACCATGCGCAAATAATTTGTACCGCCTGTACCATCAACAAAATTTACACGAAGCGATAAATTAAATGCGGGATGTATTTGTGTTTCAGGATAATCAAACATGCCCAACATAATATCAGGCACTTCACGGCCATCTTTCCAATATCTTAACCCACCGGTAGCCATTATTTTTTCAGGCCCGATAGAACCTGTAACAAAATGCAAGCTTGAAAACAGATGTACAAACAGATCCCCTGATACACCTGTGCCATAATCTCTGTAATTGCGCCAGCGAAAGAAACGTGTTTTATCAAACGGCCGCTTATTGGTATTGGCTACAAACCTGTCCCAGTCAACCGTTGATGGCGAGGCATCATCAGGGATTGTATATTGCCAGGCACCCTGTGGAGACATCCGTGCCCAAAAACCTTCAGCATAATTCAGCTTGCCTATAGCTCCGTCTTTAAGTAATTGTTTTGCCTTTTCATTGCCAAGAGAACTCATGCCCTGGCTGCCAACCTGGAAGACGACTTTATTAGCTTTCTGCGCAGCGATAACGGCAGCCCCTTCTGTAATGTCGTGCACCATTGGCTTTTCGCAATACACTGATTTGCCTTTGTTCATCGCAGCCACCGAAATATCTTTATGCCAGTGATCAGGTGTTGCAATAATTACTGCATCTATATCTTTTCTTTCCAGAATTTCTTTATAGTCTTTTGTTGAATACAAATCTGCACCCCATTTCTTTTTAGCATTCGCAATACGGCCATCATATAAATCGCAGACTGCTACAAGCTTTACGCCGGGAACAGTTATGGCCGTGTCAGTATCAGCATTACCCATACCGCCGGCACCGATCAAAGCGATCTGGATATGATCATTGGCAGCATATCTTTCAGGCTCCCTTTGCAGCGAGATCATATTTCTTCTTTTATCGGAAGCTGAAATAATGTTTGGGAAGGCAGAAGCGCCAAGAGCCGCTGCAGCAAGCTTTGTAACAAATGAACGGCGTGAGTTTTTGTTTTGATCTGGCATAGTAATAATGATTAAAAATTGTATGAGAACAAACTTAAAGGAAATGGATGGGATATAGATTTAATAAAATATATTAATCGTCGCCATACCCTTAAAAAATAACACCGCCCATCTTCAACACCAACTAATGTGCTGGTGAAGATGGGCGATGCTTCTTAATAATTCAGATGACTTACTGTTTAATTATTTTATGGGCTGCTATTAAAGTATTACCGCCGTTATATACCAAAGCCAGGTAATCTCCACTGCTAAATTTAGCCAGGGATAAAGATGTGCTACTGGCGCCTTTAGTAAAAGTAAAGGCGTCATCAGATATGATTTTGCCGGCTGATGTCATCAATACAACCCGGCCTTTAAAGCTATTTACAGCATTAACCTGTAGTTTAAAGTTGCCACTGGTAGGGTTTGGATAGATATCACTTGCTGCGAGGTTTGCAGCAGTGCGATCAGGGGCATTGTTTTGCAAACCTGATATTTTGCTTTGACTAACCGGTGCCATTGGCACTGCTGCTTCAATGTTATACTCTGTAACAGCAATTTGCCCATCCGGGTTGGAGATGATAAGAAAATATTTTCCGGCAGGCTGATTTTTGGTATTGAGTTTAAACCTAATTGTGGTGGGATCTATAAACTTAATATGGCTTGCAAAAATATTTCCTGTAGACTTTACTGCGAGCCTGTTATAACCCGGGCCGCCGTCATCCTTACCAGGGTCGAAAAATCCTGAATAGTCGGCTGATTTTCCTTTTAAAGTGATGACAGTATCCCGTTTGTTAGACAATACACCTAAAGGCAAAGGGTTGGCTGGTGGCGGCGCTTTTAGCTGCACTACACGCACTCCGTGGCCTGCGAGTCCGCCGCCG
>JANLXV010000660.1:0-12187 GCA_031365305.1 Chitinophagaceae bacterium | reverse complement strand
CCATCCCACCTCTATAATTACAGGAAGTTTTCAATTGTATTATTTTCTAATTAAAAAATTAATGTAATGAAACCTTCTTTTTTTCTCACATCAAACTGTCTAAAATTTTTATTATCTGTCATTGTAATTACATGCTCCGCACATGTAAAAGGGCAGGAGATTACCATGTATTCCTACAGGTATGTTGGCCCAGATAAAGCGGATGAATTTGTAAAAAGAGAAACCACGTATTGGAGCAAAGTCGCCAGGAAAGCCATCACTAACGGCAAATTGAGTTTCTGGGGATTATTTGAAAAGGTAGGCGGCAACGATCTGCAAAACTCACCTAATTATTTATTTGTAAATACTTATACTAACATAGACAGCGCCGGAGCAGTTTGGAATGCCGCCCCGGTTCATCCAAATGTGCCGATGGCAAAAATGGAGACCTGGTCTTTTAGTAAAGCGACAAGCGATCTGTTTTTAAGAGATCAGAATTGGGAAGAGGCTGCAAACGTGAACCCAGAAAAAGATTTTAAATATGTTGTAATAGTTTATCATAACACGCCCAACCCCGATAG
The DNA here is from genome assembly GCA_031365305.1 of Chitinophagaceae bacterium. Lineage (GTDB taxonomy): Bacteria > Bacteroidota > Bacteroidia > Chitinophagales > Chitinophagaceae > Ginsengibacter. Next base: position 11,627 of record JANLXV010000660.1, on the reverse strand, counting down.
CTTTATCACTTTGGAAAAGAAACACTGGGCGCCATTTATTAAAGGTGCTATGGATAAAAAACAAACTACAGTAAAAGGCTGGGGCAATGCATCCATTTTAGCGCCCACCGGAAATAATATGCCTTTTAATTCCATTTCTTTTGATTTATTTCCAACGCTAAAAGATGCTTTGCTGCAACCATGGGCGCCGGACATTGTATTTCCAGCCGGCCTTAGCGAATTAGGAAAATTGGAAACCACGCAACCCATGCGGGAAATATACCGGATTGTGCAGGTGGAAAATAAAGTGACGGTAAAGTAAGGTTGTTGAAAGGAACAGGTATAACAGTCAATACTGGTTGAGACTTCGGTGGCGGTGAAGACACCCGCCCACGGGAAATTGTCCCGGATGGTAGCCCCACAAACCGGCGACATTAAACGCTTAAAAGAACTCATTGGCGGAAATAATCACGTGCAATTGAACTGTGCGATAGTCACAAAATATTTGTAGAAAGGTATTGTATGTAAAGATTAGGTGTGCCTTAGGTACACAACATTCCTTATTGTACGCAGGGCACGGGGAATTCTGTTTTAGGCCTCTTTTATACAAACATTTTGCTGCGATAAGCCAATAGAAAATAATTCTGCCAACTTCCTGAAATGATTATTTTATTCCTTCGGTATGCTAAGAAAAGACATGCCGTTTTTTAAACATGGAAGGGTTTTCTCCTGTTAGTTTTTTAAACGTCTTATTAAAGTAAGATAAATTTTCAAAGCCGCTTTCATAACAGGTCTCCGTAACATTCCTATCGTACAGCAATAACTTTTTTGCCTCGTTAATGCGGTATTGATTCAGGAAATCTGTAAACGTTAAATGTGTTGACTTTTTAAAGTACCTGCAGAAGGCGGCGGTAGTTAAGTTACACAGGCTGGCTACGGCATTCACATCTATTGTTTGCTGGTAATGTGTCTCAATAAAATGATAGATCTTATGCAGCCTTTCCTGTTCTTTTAAAACTGAAGCATTTGCAATTGGCCTGCTTTTTAATTCGATAGTGTCATTGCTTAAAGAAAGTGAATGAAAAATCTGCAACAACATGATCAACTGCTCAAAATGCGATAAGGAAGTCAATTGTTTTAATTTTTCCCCTGCTAATTTTTTTGTGTCTCCAAAAAAGGCGAGGCCTGTTTTTGCTCTTTCAAACAGGTCGTTAATAGCAGCTATTTCGGGCAAAGCAAAGAACGGGGCACCCAGAAAATGTTCTTTCATTTGCACTACTACAGTTTCTACAACTGTCTTCACGCCGTAATCAAAATTCAGGTGCGGAATATTAGGACCGATCAAGGCCAAGTCGCTACCTTCATATTTTGAAATGTGATCGCCAATGTGGCGTATACCGGTCTCTGCTTCTACATATACAATTTCATACTCCGGGTGAAAATGCCAGTAAAAGATATCGTTCAGCTTTGGCGTGAGGAGTATCTTGAATGAGCTGTCCGCATCAGGCCGAATGGCTTCAAGCTTTACTTTCATGGCCGAAGTGTTTCTGGTATCTCTTATTAATAATGCTCAGCACGGTTATACAAAATACAAAACGATACTGCCGGTATTGAAGCTTTACAATCGTTTTGACTATTGTGCTGGTAAGCCTTATCTATCTCCCAAATTACCAATAAAATATCAATACAGCACAAAAACCGGCTATCCTGATTGTAGAAAAGCCTCGGCTGTAAATGTACTTTTGATGGGTTGATTACTTAATACTTTGCTATATGAAAGAGGATATCATCTCCATCAATTCTCCGGCTAACAACCCGGCGCAATTAATGACAAATATTTTAATTGTTAACCTGGCGGCTCACCAATCAAATGGTAAGGCGCAATGTAATTATAGAGCTGCAAACGGCTACTGTACAAGCAGCAACCGGCCATGTCCTGCAACACACTTAACCTACATTTTCAACAACTAAATATTGCTATATGGAACAACAAACAATGGCCGCTACAATGATGCCTAATGCGCATAAAGACATTCCCGGCAATCCTTCAACGGCTAAAAGCAGCGCCGAAAAACTTAATGACAGAAGTAACGGCAAACCGCTGCGTGTATTGAGCGAAGCAGACTGGACCTTCTGGCTCACCAATGGTTACATCGTTATTAAAAATGCGGTGCCACGTGAACAGGCTTTAGCCACGGCTGATTTTTTATGGGAGTTTGAAGAGAAAGATCCTGCTGATCCTGAAACCTGGTATGCGCCGCCCCGTGCGGAAATGAAGATGAAAGAACTCACCAACACAGGTATGGTTGAAGTGTACAATACGCAGCAACTCTGGAACAACCGCCAGATGCAAAAAGTGTATGATGCCTTTGTGGATATATGGGGCACGGAAAAATTATGGGTAACCATTGACCGGGCTAATCTCAACTTCCCTATGCGGCCCGGGCATGAATACAAAGGCTTTATTCATTGGGATTATGACCCGGAAACAAAACCTGTAAATGTACAAGGGGTGCTGGCCCTGGCCGACCAGGATGATGAGAACATGGGCGGCTTTCAATGCGTACCTGAATTGTTTCGCACCTATAATTCCTGGAAGCTGACCCAGCCTGCCGATCGTGATCGTTTTAAACCCGACACGACAGGTTTTGACATGAAAAAAGTTAAGATGGAAGCCGGCGACCTGCTCATCTTTAACAGCCTGCAGCCGCATGGCATCCGGCCAAATAAGAGTATAGATAAAGTACGTATTGCGCAATACATTTCGATGATGCCTGCTGAAGAAGATAATGAAGCCTTGCGTAACTGGCGCATTAACTCGTGGAGAGACAGAATTGCACCTGAAGGATATGCTTTCCCCGGTGATCCGCGTAAGTGGGAGCAAACAAAATATGAAACAGCAGAATTAAATGAGCTGGGTAAAAAGCTTGTCGGCTTAAACGATTGGTAAGCCCTTAGCCTGCGCTATGTAATATTGCAGATCATATTTATAACAATAAAATTACTCTATATGATCAACCAGCCTTTTACCACCCTCAGCAACGGAATTAAAATGCCGTTGCTGGGTTTGGGCGTTTATGACATGCATAACAAAGAAGCGGAACAGGCGGTAACCGCTGCGCTTGAGATAGGTTACCGGTTGATAGATAATGCAGCGCTGTATGATAATGAAGCTGAAGTTGGCCGTGCTGTAAAACAAAGTGGCCTGCCCCGTGAAGAACTTTTTATCACGACTAAAGTAGGAAACAACAACCACGGTTTTGATAATACCCTGAAAGCTTTTGATGAAAGTTTGAAAAAGCTGGGTATGGATTATGTTGATCTCTACCTGGTGCACTGGCCGGTAAAAGGTAAAAGAAAAGAGACCTGGCTGGCGCTTGAAAAACTCTATGCAGACAAACGGGTTAAAGCTATTGGAGTGGCTAATTATTTAATACCTTTTTTAAAAGAAATGGATACCTATAAATCTATTGTGCCCATGCTTGACCAGGTAGAGTTTACACCTTGGTTGTTTCAGAAAGATTTATTGGAGCATTGCAAAGCGCAACACATACAACTACAATCTTATTCACCTATAACAAGGGGACAAAAATTCAATGATCCGCGACTGTTGCAGCTTTGTAAAAAGTATGACCGCTCACCGGCTCAGATCATTTTAAGATGGAATTTAGAGCATGGTGTTGCAACTATTCCCAAATCAACAAACAAAGAAAGGTTGCAGGAAAATTTTGACACATTACACTTTACTTTATCCAAAGAAGATGTAGATTTTATGGACACTTTTGATGATGGCTTCAGGATATGCGACAACCCGATGGATATGTTGTAGGAATGCTATTAAATGCTTTGGTTGTTGTACAAACAAGCTTACCTTATGCAGCGCTAATGCCATTGCGGTTGTCATGGATAGAATTGCGATATGATACGTCTTTTATTCCTTCTATCTATAGGTTTATACTTAAGCGCCTGTAATCCTAACAGGTCTGACATCACGGGAAAGATGGATGCCTACGTGCCTGTGTATGCAACGCAAAATGAAATACAGCAGGTATCAGTTGAAGCGCAACAGCCAACTGTGAACGCCGCAAAAATTTATGCCTACCGCAATTATATCTTTCAAAACGATTTGTACAACGGCATCCACATTATTGACAACACTGACCGGAACAATCCTAAGAAGATCGCCTTTTTAAAACTGCCGCTAAATACTGATATTGCCATTAAAGGCAATTACCTGTATGCCAATAACTATGTAGACCTCGTGGTGTTCAATATTGCAGATCCGGCAAAGCCGCAACTTGTAAAAAGAGTAAACAATGCTTTTCCGCCTGCGGATCAGCAGTATCCGCCATTTAAGAATGTTTATTTTGTTTGTCCTGATAAAGGCAAGGGCACTGTTTTAAGGTGGGAGCTGAAAAATATTGATATGCCTAAATGCCGCCGATAAATACAGTTTATGAAAAAAATTATTTACTACCTGCTTTGTGGTGTTTTGCTGCTGAGCGCCTGCGAAAAAGACTCACCCGGCCTGGCAATAAGTGTTGGCGGCGGAGCAGGGCAGGGCGGTTCACTCGCCAGGTTTGCCATAGTCGGCAATTATTTATATAGTGTTGATGACCGGAATTTAAAAGTATTCAATATTACCAATGCCGAAAATCCTGTATTGGAAGCCACGCAAAATGTCGGCTTCTCCATAGAAACCATTTACCCGTTTAAAGATAAATTATTCATCGGCTCTGCTACCGAGGTTTACATCTTTTCCATAGCAGATCCGGCGAAGCCGCAAAAATTAAGCAGCGCTATTTCCCCGCAGGTGATCACCCGCTGCGATCCGGTGGTAGCGAAAGATACGGTTGCTTTTGCAACATTGCGTACCAACGGCCCATGTGGTGGTTTACAAAGTGTGCTTGCCGTATATAATATAAAAGATATTACCAACCCCATACAAACCGCCACCTACCCGGTAGGTGAACCCTACGGCCTTGGCTATTCCGGTGATGTATTGTACGTGTGCGACAAGTGGGCCGGCCTCGTGTTATTTGATATCAGCCAGCCTTACCAACCAACGCCTATTAATATTTCTATAAATGATGGTACTTATATAGACGTGATTCCTTATGGCACTACTTTGATCTGCTGGGTAACCACTGGCATCATTTTATACGATATTACTGACAACCGTAACCCGGTACTTATAGCTAAGATCAATTGAGCCTTAAGAAACCTCTGCTAACCTTAGTGGGCGCCATGCTTTGCCTGGCCGCTCTAAGTCAGCCCGCACCTTCAGACAGCGCCTATAAACCTGGGCATTTTTTTAACCGCACAATTACGCTCAGGTTTAATCCCTTTGGCCTTGCAGACCCGTATGATGAAAATATTTCCTTTGGCGCAGAACATGTTTTCCGGCCCCAATGGTCAGCCGGCAGTGATGTGGCTTATGTTTTTAATTCAGTGTATTTAGAAGAAAGTAAAATTGTACATGGCTTTATTGTTCGGCCTTTTATAAGGTATTATTTTAGACAGGGCAGGCGGTCGTTCCTAGAAGCTGAAGGGCATTTTAAATATGCCGCTTACCAAATAACAGATTGGTTAGGCAGAGATGTGGTAAATGGCGTACCCTCCTATGAAGAGTTTGCCAGCTTTAATTTTATTAAAAAGGTGTATGGCATAAATATAAAAACCGGCGGCAATTTAAAGCTGAGCCGCGATGGCAGGTTTCGCCTGGAAGGCTATGTTGGTGTTGGCGTCAGGCTAAAAAACCAGGGCGTTAAAAATGGGCTCTATAATCGCCAGGTAGATGTTATACCAAATATTTATAACCCCGTAACTACGACCGTTAGCATTCCCTTAGGGGTAAGATTTTTGTATGATATAAAGCGGGCACATTAAAGCAGTTTGGTAAAGATTTTTGTTCCGTCTTGGCGAAGCGGCAGCAATAATTTGATAACATAATCGAGCTATGCCGCTGAAGCAATCTCATGTTAGATGTATTTTGTGTGTTTCTGCTGGGGACGTTTTCCTTCGGCTTGGCTCAGGGTAAACAAGCTTGGCATCACAACACTTAATATTGTAAGCGTAATCAATTAATAAATCTCACTCTTCGATGATTATCACGTTAGAGATATTTATCTTTTCCAATAACTTTATAATTTTTGAAGTAAGAAGAGTCAGATGCTTTAGCGTATTACGATGTACATTTAATACTATAATAAAACATGAAATGTTCAATAGGTTTTGTTGATAAATAATGTTCTTATCCACAACAATCCATGCATCAAACTGATTAAGGTGGATTAAATTCAACAGATCGCCGTTCTTTATACCGTTCCAGTTCATTTCCTTTACGGTGTAAACCTCATGAAAAGGCAACAGATGATTTTTATAGCGGATCTAAGTTTTCGTCAAGCAAAATCTTCATGACGGTATTTCAGATAAAAATTTTTGAGCAGCCATTTCTATTATCATTTCAGCCTGCTTGCGTGACACTGTTGGGAAGCCTATTAAGAATTCATCTAAAGATTCTTCCTCTAAATAATCAAAGAGGGTTTGTACAGTAACCCTTGTGCCTTTGAAGACGGGAGTTCCTCCGGCTAAATCATTTTTTACATCAATATACTCACTAAGGTTTGCCATACTGATATCCTTTTATTAAAGTTAATTATTCTTATATAATAGTCTTCTTGTAGGTTGCACGAAAGATGCTGCTTCTCAAAACTAATGCTGCCTTAATTACATTTTACATTATTGAAAAAACTACACCGCCACCGCAGGATATTCCGCTCAATAAAAATAAAAGACCGGCGCTTAATAAAAAACCTTTGTCCCATCCTTTAAAAGACGCTATGGCGCAAATAACCGCTGCTATTGAAGCTAAAATAGCACCGCCAAGGCAGGCGAGGCCAAGACCGATGCCGAAGCCATCACTTTTACTACCTACTATGCCACAAATAATTCCAAAAAAAATAACAATCGTACAGGTGCCAAAAGCAACCTGGTGTACAAGCGGCCAGTTTTTCATATCTGATTATTATGATACATAATTAACGTTCGTGTTGCAGCGTTTTGGTATAAGCTTCTTTATCATCCCTGTAAAATAAGTTCATTGTTTCAAAAGGAATGATGCGGCCATCTTTATGTACAATATGCACACAGCTTCTTTTTACAGACCGCACATCAAAATCATACGCATCAATAAACCGCATGATAATAATACGGAATAAGTTATTATAACTTAACCCCGGCGCAACTATTTGTGGCAGGCAACAGAGTAATTCCTTAAAATCATTTTCTACCCGGTCAACTGAAATACCCGTGCTAAATATTTTCAGCATCTGTTCATGTAGGGCAGCGTCCTGCTCATACACTATGGTGTTGCGGCTGTTGTTAAGCAGCATGGCCGGGTCAATGTAGCGAGTCATCGGTATTACCTGCCCGGCAACCTTTAAAGCATAACCCATCACCAGGGCATCAGGATTGCATGGCACAGGTATTAGGTCATTCGGTTGAAATACAGTGGTCTGTTCAAGTATTTTTTGCCGTACATCAGTCAGGGTAATGCGGTCTGTCGCAGGATTAAAATGTTCCAATCGCCCGGCTGATTGTGTAGGTTGAAAAGTTACGCCACGAACGCAGGGTTGCTTCAACGCAAAATCTATGATCTCACCAATCTCATCATCGTTCAATCCTTTTTGCAGCGTTACAACCAATGTGGTAGAAAGATTAAATTCATTAAGATGTTCTAACGCTTTCAGCCGCACTTGAGTTAGATCTTTGCCACGCATCTGTTGCAGCACATCTGCTTTAAAAGAATCGAATTGCAGGTATATTTCAAAGTCAGGCATGTAGGTAGCAAGCCGTTGCGTAAAGGCTTTATCTTTTGCGATCCGTATCCCGTTCGTGTTCACCATCAGGTGGCGGATGGGTTTTGTTTTAGCAACATCAAGTATGGCAAAAAAATCAGGATGTATCGTTGGTTCACCGCCACTAAGCTGTACCACATCCGGTGTGCCTTCATTGGCTACAATAATATCCAGCATCTTTTATACTTCGTCAAGCGTGCGGTGGCGACCATAATGCGTTGTGCTCATGGCATAGCAGGTAGGGCAGCTCAAATTGCAGCGGTCTGTTATTTCAACAATGGTAAGGCAACTATGTTGTTCATGATCGGCACATAAACCACAGTCATAAGGACAGCCATAATGCGTGGCCGTGTTAAACTTCAAAGGCATTTCACCGGGCTTATTATAGTTGCGAATGTTTTTATAATACGCAACATCTGTTGCGATCAATACTTTCTGAAAGCCATGCTCTGCGCAGGTCTTCAGCATAAATACCTTATCATCTTCAAAAACTATTTTGGCATCAATACGTTTCAGGCAAACGTTGCAAAGGCTTATAGTAAAATCGTAATAAGTATAACCGCGTTCGGGCATGGTGTGTTTTTAAGCAGACTATAAGATAATATTTATTTTATCGCCTGCGGTATAACTAATAATTTTTTTGGGTAGAGGATATACGGGTAGTAATATATTACCGTTGTAACGCAGCACAGTTGTATGGCAGATAAACCGGTGGCATAAGTATAGTGCGGTTTTATAAAGTCCAGCAAAAAACGAAAGGTGCAATACAGTATCATAAAAATTTTAAAGCGTGCACCATTAGCAAGTGGATAATTATTATTCAGCCATACCATCAGCCGCCAGGTAAACAAGAGGAATGCAATCTCGTAAAGGCAAACAGGATGCCTGGCGATGCCGTCACCAAGTTCAAGCCCCCAGGGTAAAGCAGTAGGTACACCAAACGCATCTTCATACACTCCCATGCTAAAGCAACCGATGCGTCCGATGAGCAGTGCCAGTAAAATTGGTAAAGTAAACAGGTCACCCGAAGCCGTTTTTTCATGGATCATTTTTTTCATGAACTCCACGCTGATAAGGCCGCCAATTAAACCACCAACAATTGTTTTATTTGTGTAGAAATGTTGCCAGGTGCTTATAGCATTTTTTAAAGCTACCGGGTTTTCCAGGCCGCCTAATAAACGGCTGCCGATAAAGCCACCGAGTGTAGCCGCAATTACGATCCATAAGCGGTTGGGCGAATTGATCACATCGCCCTGGCGTTTCTTTAAAAAGATATAATATCTAAAACCTATAAACAGGCCAAGTACATCAGTAATGGTATGCAGCAGAATGTGTGTCTGCCCGATTGATATGGTAACAGGAAAATGCAGTGTTAAGGTTTTGTAAGATGAATGTAGTGCCACAAAAAATCTCATTACCCGTCATTGGCAAGTTTTAAAAACGTTAATACCATTACGGAATCGCAAAGGCAATATAGCCACCCTTAAAGTTATTTCCCTGTGCGCCGTTTACAGATATTACCAGGTATTGTTTGTTGCCAACGGCATAGGTGGCGGGGATAGAACTTGCCATACCCGGCAACTGGTATTCCCACAACACCTTTCCTGTTTGCTGATCAAATGCCCGCAACATATTATCGCCGGTAGCGCCAATAAAAATCAAACCTCCAGCAGTAGCAATGCCACCGCCGCGGTTGAACAGGCCTGAATGCGCTACGCCCATCTTTTTAAACTTCGGGTCTTCGCCCAGCGGCACCTGCCATACAATGTTACCTGTATTTAGGTCAATGGCGGTAATGGTACCAAATGGCGGTGCAATGGCAGGATCACCTTCCGGGTCAAGATAGAAACTGTACCCATTGAAGCCATAAGGCTCATTGTTCTGAGGAATGTCTGCGGTTTCGAATGACGATTGTGCAACCGTGTCTTTAACATAAGCTACTATCGCTGCAATTTGTTGTTGCGATAAAAAGCTAAACGATGGCATTGGCGGAGCGCCCTTCTGCACAATGTTGGTAATTTGATTACTGTTGTATTTCTTAACACGTACCGTGAGATCAGGGGCAACAGCGGTGCCTTTTTTATTAATGCCATGGCAGTTGCTGCAATAGGTTCTGAATAATATTTCCGGGTTAAGCTGGTTGGCTGCCCGTATTTTTTTCAGGTCGGTAAGTTTCAGGATCATGGGGATGTCGGTGGCATTTACAAACAGCCTGTTGGTTTCAGGGTTTACTGAAGCGCCGCCCCAGTTGGCGCCGCCATGCGCTGTGGGCAGCATGATTGAGCCGGCCATAGAAGGTGGCTCATAGATGCCTGTGTGGTAGTTGTTTTTGCTGATCTCGGCTTTGATCCAATCCGATGATCGTCCAAAAAACTTTTCCTGGTAGCCCTGCCGGGCAAAGGGTGGATTTACAGGAATAGGTTGTGTAGGCCACGGTTTTTCTCCCGGCATACTGCTAACGGTATCAACAGGTACTTCATTCACTCCAAATAAGGGCTTACCCGTTTCACGATCAAACATAAAAAGGAAGCCCATTTTTGTAACGAGCGCTACAGCGTCAATTTCTTTCCCGTTCCGCTTTATGGTAACAAGATTCGGTGGCGAGCCATTGTCCCTGTCCCAGAGATCGTGGTGTGTGGTTTGAAAATGCCAGAGGCGTTTGCCGGTTTTGGCATCAAGCGCCAGCAGACAATTGGAAAACAAATTTTGCCCTGGCCGGTCGGCACCATAAAAATCAAAAGAGGGCGAGGCCGTCGGCACAAACACAATACCCCGCGTTTTGTCCAATGCCATACCTGCCCAGCAATTAGCGCCACCATTGCGGCGGCGGGCACTATCGCTCCAGGTATCAGCGCCAAATTCTCCCGGCTTTGGTATTACATGAAATACCCATTCCAATTTTCCGCTGTTTACATTAAAAGCCCTGATATCACCTGGCGCAGAGGGCAGTTCATCAGGAACTTTGCAGCCCACGATAAACAGGTCGTTATATACAACACCCGGTGCATTACTGGATACTGCTACACGGCTTCGCATGCTGTCTGCCACCTCCAGGCCTTCATAAAAATCTACCTTGCCGTTTTTGCCAAAATCTTTTATAAGCGTTCCTGTCTCTGCATTGATGGCATAGAGCGTTCCACCGGAAATGAGCAGCACACGATCGGGATTGCCCGGATGATAGGTTATGCCTTTAGACCAATTGGAAATGCCTGATGAATCCGGGGCGAATTCCCACAACCGCTTGCCGGTTACAGCATCCATAGCCACCAGTTTATTGGAAGGCATTACCCCGATAACACGGTTGCTCATCATCACAGGATTACAATACACACCGCCACCTTCTGTGGTATCTTCAAATCGCCAGGCTTCCCGCAGCAAGGTTACATTTGTTGTGTTTATACCTGTGAGCGCCGAATATTTATTATTGGACTCATCATGACCGAAAGTGGGCCAGGCAGAGCTATCGTTTTGTTTGTGCGATGAGCAGCCAACCAGGCATGCCAGTAAAAAATAACCAGTCCACCGCTGAATAAGTGCCCTTGTTACACGACGCATTTGATCTTACTATTTTATTATCATGAGAAAAACAAAACAGGAATAAAAGCCTTTTGCATAATGGTATTCATTAAAAATAATTTTACCTGACTTTTATTTTAACATCCTTGAACGACACGAGCATATCCTGGTCGCCATGCAATTGTAGTGCAATATGCCCTTCAGTTCGTCCGGGATCATTATGTATTTCTGCTGTTTTATAACCGTTCACGTGCACAATAACGGACTGCCCTT
>JANLXV010000648.1:0-2166 GCA_031365305.1 Chitinophagaceae bacterium | reverse complement strand
GTTACCTCACATGAACTGTTGTATGTTGACTCCAATTTCTTCTCTGTCTTCTCTTTTCCGTTGATCTATGGCAATGCAACCACCTGCTTAAAAGAGGTACATTCAATAGTGTTGTCTGAAACCGAAGCAAAAAAACAATTCGGCACCGCCGATGCCGTTGGCAAAATAGTGCTGTTTAAAAATGAGGAGGCTTTTATTCCTTATACCGTAACAGCAGTTGCCAAAAGAGCACCCCAAAATTCCTCCATACAATTCGATATACTGTTGCCATTGGTAGTATCAGCGCATGATCTGCAGGATGCGGAGGGCTGGTTCAATCAATTCCTGAACACGTTTGTTGTTCTGTCGCCCCAGGCAAAAGTGCCTTCAGTCGAAGCCGGTATTCAAAACTTTTATGTTGCAGACACAAGAGAAGTGAGGAAGATAATTGAACAAAGATTTGGCCCTATGGAAAACAGAGAGCAATACCATTTGCAGCCATATACTGATATGCATCTTAATACAGAACTTCCTGCACATAATGGTCTTACAAATGCAAGTAACCCGGTGTACTCTTATATCCTTTCAGGTATAGCGTTGTTCATCCTGTTAATTGCCTGTATAAACTTTGTAAATCTTACGGTTGCAAGATCAGTAAGGCGGGCTAAAGAAATTGGTATACGCAAAGTTATCGGCGGCGAAAGGCGACAGCTCATCATACAGTTTTTAGGTGAATCATTTTTGTTATGCTTTATTGCTTTTGCTTTTGCCTTGTTGCTGGTGCAGGTGACTATGCCGTTGTTTAATACCTTATCGAATAAGGCGCTGTCCATTTCTTATTTGTTCGACGCAAAATTAATTGCCGGGTATGTAGCGCTGTTTATTATTACAGGATTACTTGCAGGAGGTTACCCGGCGTTGGTGTTATCAGCATACAATCCAGTTGAAACATTATACAGCCGCTTTAATCTTGCCGGCAAAAATTATTTGCAGCGCTCTTTAGTAGTATTGCAATTTGCCCTTGCGTCATTTCTGATCATTGCAACACTAACTATTTATGCGCAGTTCAATTACCTTACTACAGAAAAATTAGGGTATGACGATAGTAATCTGATCATGTTAACAAAGCAGGGTTTGGGCCGTTCAGAGGTTGCTGTGCTCAAAGACGAACTGCTTAAAAACCCCGGTATTAAAGGGGTAGCGGCAAAAAATAGTGGCTACTGGGGCACAGTTGCAAAATTGAACACAGACTCCATCGTACAGTTTGCCTATGAAACGGTTGATGAAAATTATATACCACTTTTAAAAATTCAGGTTTTACAGGGGAGAAATTTTTCGTCAGCTTATCCATCTGATTCTTCTAATTCAATTCTCGTTAATGAAGCATTTGTGAAAAAGGCCGGCTGGAAAAATCCAATAGGGCGGGAGGTAAATTTTTGGTACAATAACAATAAAAAATATGCGGTTATAGGCGTGGTTAAAGATTATCATTTTGAAGCCTTACACCAGGCAATAAAGCCGCAGTTATTTACCATGAAAAAAGACAATGATTATGGTGTGGCATTTATAAAGATCAGGCCAAACAGCGAAACATCCAGCCTGAAACATATTGAAAAAGCCTTTAAAAAGATATTTCCCTTAAGCCCGTATATGTATGCTTTTAAAGACCAGGAGAACATAAAAAAATATGAAGCAGAATCAAAATGGAAACAGATCATGTTGTTTAGTGCAATACTCACAATTTTCATTTCATGTATTGGCTTGTTTGGCCTATCAGTGCTTACTGCAGAAAAGCGCACAAAAGAAATTGGCATTCGCAAAGTACTGGGAGCAAGTGCAGGGAATATCACAAGACTTTTATCAAAACAGTTTTTGCAGCCGGTGTTGATCGCATTGATCATTGCATTTCCGATTGCCTGGTGGGGAATAAATAAATGGCTGCAGGATTTTGCATATCGCATAAGCATTAACGCATGGGTATTTATTATTTCAGGTTTCATGGCTTTGCTGGTAGCATTTTTAACCATAAGTGTACAGTCAATAAAAGCAGCCAATACAAACCCTGTAAAGAATTTAAGAACGGAATAAGAGTTCATTTTATAAATACATTTTAAATACATAATCATGAAAAAATATTTTTTTGTTTTTGCGTTATCCTGTTTCGGCTTAGGTATAAATGCACAAAAT
>JANLXV010000600.1:0-7299 GCA_031365305.1 Chitinophagaceae bacterium | reverse complement strand
GATGATCTTACTGTAGGCAGTATAAAACCCTACCAGCTCTTCCTCATCTTCAATGAATTGGTAAAAGGTATGGATGCAAAAGGCATGAATCACGCCACTGACCTTGGCTGGATGATAGACGCTTCTCATAATGTAAAAGATCCGCTGGAAGATTTGTTGCAATCAGTTGAAGCAATAATGATCACCTATGCCCAGGCTTTACTTTTAGACAGGGATAGATTAGCAGAAGCACAAAATAATAACGATGTAGTAACTGCACAGGAAATATTGCAGCAGGCATTTCGTACAGATGTAAGGGCCCTTGTAGCTGAAGCAAGATTAAGAAGTGGCGGCTCGCTTGATCCTTTGGCCATATACAGAAATGAAAAAGTGCGGGATAAGCTTATTAATGAAAGAGGATCAAAAACGTTAGCAACTGGATTGTGATGAAAGCAATCCCTGTCATAGCAATTTTTGATGTTGGTAAAACCAATAAGAAATTATTATTGTTTGATGAGCAGTACAAAATTGTGTATGAAGAATCTGTTCAGCTTGATGAAATAACAGACGAGGATAATTTTGCCTGTGAAGATATTGACGCTTTATCCAACTGGGTGCTTGATAAATACCTTGAACTTTCTACGCATGAGTTATACAATGTAAAGGCTGTAAATTTTTCAGCTTATGGCGCAAGCTTCATTCATCTTGATAAAAATGATAAACCTTTAACGCCTCTTTATAATTATTTAAAACCTTATCCTGAAAAACTTAAAGAGCAATTTTATAAAGTATATGGTGGGAAAAGCCAAATCTCTAAACAAACAGCATCACCTGTGTTGGGTAATTTAAATTCAGGCCTGCAGCTTTACCGGCTGAAATATGAGCGACCGGAAATTTATGAACAAATAAAATATTCTCTGCACCTGCCGCAATACCTGAGCTATCTCATTTCTTCAATGGCAGCAACAGATATTACGAGTATTGGATGCCATACACAATTGTGGGATGTCAATAAAAATAATTATCACCAGTGGGTATATGCTGAAGAGATAGAGAAAAAATTTGCGCCTCTCTGTCCCAATGATAAGACTACAGATATTATAAATGATAATATTCATAAAACTGTTGTTGGTATTGGCTTACATGATAGTTCAGCCGCGTTGATACCCTATCTTTCAACACTTACAGAGCCTTTTATTTTATTATCAACCGGTACATGGTGTATCAGCTTGAATCCTTTCAACCATACCTTGCTTACTGATCTTGAGTTGCAACAGGATTGCCTGTGCTACCTGTCATATAAAGGTGTACCCGTAAAAGCATCACGTTTGTTTGCAGGTTACGAACATGAACAGCAAACAAAACGGATAGCCGCCTATTTTAAAAAAGCGCTTGACTATTTTACAACCGTTTTTTATAATGGGAAAATTCTAAGAAAAATAAAACTTCCAAAGCATGAGGTCAATGTCAGTAATACTACCATCATAAATCAATCTCAGTTTGCACAAAGAGATCTTGAAGGGTTCAACAGCTATGAAGAAGCCTATCACCAGTTGATTTCAGATATTATTACACAACAGGTATCATCAACACAATTGGTATTAGATGGCACGCCGGTTAAAAGGATTTTTGTAGATGGAGGATTTAGCAAAAACCCAATTTATATGCATTTGTTGGCACAAAGTTTTCGTGGCATTGAAGTTTATGCCGCAACTGTTGCACAGGCTTCAGCGCTTGGTGCAGCGCTTGCCATTCATCATCAATGGAACAATACATCTTTGCCGGATAATGTCATTGACTTAAAATTATTTTCTGTTTTAGGAGAAAGGGAAGTGTAATTATCAATTAGAATATCCTTTAATAAATATCTTTATTAAGGAATTATTTTACAGTGGTTTTCTCCTCTAAAGTTTGTGCCACATGGTTTACATCGGTCTCCTCACTCAGTTCTTTCATAGCTTGATCAACTTCTTCTTCTAATCCGAGGTGGTTGGCAATTTTTTGAACCGTTCTTAAAATCATTGTCGTTTCCTGTTCATCAAGCATATTGATTTGCAAATCGAGGTGTGCTCTCTTGTCGGCTTCTTTCGTCATGCGGTTTTGACTCATAAGTACTAAAAGTGTAAGAAAAATAGCTTCTAAAGAAACCACAAGGGTAAGAAAGCTGAATGGAAAAGTATCGAAGGGGGTAATGCCGGGAACAACTCCACTATTTATTAAAATCCATCCGCTAAACCAAATAAGATGAAGGATGATAAATGGCGTACTCCCTGCAAACGTAGTGACTTTGTCAGCTATATGCTCCGCTGCTGAACGACTTTTAACGGCTTTTTCTTCCAAGGCCATGATAGTTTCAATATTTTTTTGAACTGTAACTGGTCCTGTTACAGATCCTTTTTCACCCGTTTGATTATTATTATCGCTTGATGGATCTTTTTCAATGCCATCTAATTTTTTATTCTTGCCCATCATTTGCTAATTATATGTAAGATAAGTGTCTCGCCCATTTCTGCCCAACCTTTCGGGCTTAGTGCAGTTAAGGTATTAGCCAACTGTATGCCGGAAATTGGAGTTTAATTGTACACGTATGGTTTATTCTGCAGGCTTGTCCGTTTAGTGTAGTTTCAACTGCGTACGGAAGGGCGTTTTTCAAAATGCAACAAAGGAAGGGTTCAATAAATTTTCTTTGTTGTACAAAAGTTCTGTTTGTAAATCTGATTGGTAAACACCCTTATTTAATGACCGTAAAATAGCATCGCCAGCTGCCGTATCCCATTCCATAGTTGGTGCAAGCCTGGGGTAAATATCTGCAACACCTTCCGCCAGTAGCATAAGTTTTAGGGAGCTCCCCATAGATGAAAGGCTTGTATTTGAAAATTGATTGATAAAGGCACTTGTTTCTTTATTCATGTGAGATTTAGAAGCTACAATGGTGATTTGTTTTTGCTGATATAGTTCTTGTATTGTTCTTTTTTTTGGAACGAATGATAGTTGAACCTGTTTGCCTTTTTCTATTTTTAAAACCTTTGTCTCTTTGGACCCATAATATAAAATGTCAATACAAGGTGCGTATATAATACCTGCAACCGGAACTGCAGCCCGCATCAAGGCAATGTTCACCGTAAACTCACCGGTTCTTTTTATAAACTCTTTAGTACCATCCAATGGATCTATGAGCCAAAAGTAGTCCCAGTTTTTCCGGTCATCGTAACTAATTGAAGTGCCTTCTTCAGAAAGTATTGGCAATTGGGTATTTTCCAGGTGAGAGAATATAATTGCATGGGCTTCCTTATCAGCAAGCGTCAGGGGCGACTGATCGCTTTTCATCTCAATGCCAAAGTTTCCGGATGTATATACTTTCATTATGGCTTTTCCTGCTTCAAGGGAAGCCTGCTTTGCCTGTTCCAGTAGTGTTGCGATAGATTTCAAATCTTACATATTTTTAAAATGAGCCTTGCCTGCATTTTTATAAAATCATTCCGGCTGCTACCGTTTCATTGGTACTTTCATCAATCAAAATAATACTTCCTGTTTGCCGGTTTCTACGATAAGAATCAAATAACACAGGCTGCGAAGCCCGGATAATTATCCTGGCCATATCGTTCATTTGCAAAGTGGAAACATTTTCTATCCTGTGGAGAGTGTTGATATCAATTTTGTACCGGATTGTTTTTACAAAAGCTTTACATTCTATTGTTGTATGACGCAACAGAACCCTTGCACCTTCCTGCAAAGGTTTTTGATTCATCCAGCAAATTGTAACATTTATATCCTGCTCCATTTGCGGTTCATTGTTTGGCCGTACAATCATATCTCCCCGGCCAACATCAAGATCATCGTCCAATGTCATTGTAACACACATCGGTGAAAAAGCCTCGTTTATCTGTTGTCCATCTAATTCAATGTTTTTAATTCGTGTTGAAAAACCGGAAGGCAGGATTTTTACTTCATCACCAGGCTTAAAAACTCCGCCTTGTATGCGGCCGGCATATCCCCTGTAATCATGATGTTCA
The DNA here is from genome assembly GCA_031365305.1 of Chitinophagaceae bacterium. Classification (GTDB taxonomy): domain Bacteria; phylum Bacteroidota; class Bacteroidia; order Chitinophagales; family Chitinophagaceae; genus Ginsengibacter. The sequence continues at coordinate 3,307 of JANLXV010000600.1, read as the reverse complement.
GTGGTGTGAGGGCGAATGACTAATTGAACGGGAAAACGGCAATCTATCTGATTATGATCGCTGGCAATGTGCACTGTCTCCAGCAAATACAACAAGGTTGTGCCGTTGTACCAGGGCATGTTAACTGAACGATCCACTACATTATCACCCTTCAGCGCACTAATAGGTATAAAGTGAAGCTCTGACACTTCAAGTTTTGAAACAAAAGCTTTGTATTCTTCAACGATTTTTTTATAAACTTCTTCATCAAAATCCACCAGATCCATTTTATTAATACACACAATTAAGTGTGGTATCCTTAGCAGGGAAGCAAGAAAAGTATGGCGATGCGTCTGTTCGAGTAATCCTTTACGTGCATCTATTAATATAAGGGCAAGGTTGGCAGTGGAAGCCCCGGTAACCATATTGCGGGTGTATTGAAGGTGACCGGGTGTGTCAGCGATTATGAATTTTCTTTTGGGCGTTGCGAAATAACGATAAGCGACATCAATAGTAATGCCCTGCTCTCTTTCTGATTTCAACCCGTCTGTGATGAGGGAAAGGTCAATATAATCGAATCCTTTTTTCTCACTTGAAAATCTCACTGCTTCCAGATGATCTTCAAACAATGACTTTGAATCGTACAGTAATCTTCCGATCAGCGTGCTTTTGCCATCATCTACACTGCCTGCTGTTGTAAATCTTAGTAATTGATTTTCTTCCGCCATATTTCAGTGCTGTCTAAAAATTTAGTTCCATTTTAAAAATACCCCGTTTTTTTCCGGTCTTCCATAGAGGTGTCTGAACGCCTGTCATCCTCTCTGCCGCCTCTTTCAGTTACTCTTGAGGCTGCTACCTCTGCGAATATTGTTGCAGTGTCTTCCGCATCCGACTCAACCGCACCGGTTATGGGCATATCACCGCAGGTGCGAAACCGAACTTTCATTGTTGTTGGAATTTCCCCGGTTCTTAATGTTAAATATGGTGAAACAGGAAGTATGACTTCATTTCTCACAATACACTCCCGGTAATGTGAAAAATAAAGCGATGGCAATGCAATGCTTTCTGAACAGATATAATTCCATACATCCATCTCTGTCCAGTTTGAAATAGGAAATACCCTGAATTGTTCGCCAGGCCGTTTACGGCCGTTAAACAAATTCCATAATTCGGGACGCTGGTTTTTGGGATTCCATTGTCCAAATTCATCGCGGTGGGAAAAGAAACGTTCTTTAGCCCTGGCCTTTTCCTCATCTCTCCGTGCACCGCCCATCGCCGCATCAATTTTGTATTGTTCAATAGTATCCAGCAGGGTTATTGTTTGCAAAGCATTGCGGCTGGCATTCATTCCGGTTTCTTCCTGCACTCTGCCTTTATCTATGCTTTCCTGTACGGAGCCTATAATTAATTGTACCTGGAGCTTTTTTACAAGTTCGTCCCTGAAAGTAAGGGTTTCAGGAAAATTATGACCTGTATCAATATGAATTAATGGAAATGGAATGCGTGCCGGGTAAAATGCTTTTTTGGAAAGATGTGTCAAAACAATGGAGTCTTTTCCACCAGAAAAAAGCAGCGCCGGTCTTTCAAACTGGGCCACTACTTCCCTGATGATAAAAATGGCTTCTGCTTCAAGCTCTTTTACATAAGACAGATAATATTTATTCATTACCCGATTTGATTTTGGGTTCTATAAATTGAATAATCTTACCTAAAGATTCTTCCACGGATTCGTCTGCTGTTTTTACTTCTACATCAGGGGAGGGGGGTATTTCGTACGGCGCAGATACACCGGTAAAGTCAGGAATAGTCCCGTTTCTTGCTTTGGCGTATAAGCCTTTCACATCCCGTTCTTCGCAAATTTCTACTGAGCAGTTCACAAATATCTCAACAAATTTCTGCTCACCTACAATCTCTTTTATCAATGCTCTTTCATGAATATAAGGTGAAATGAAAGCACAGATCACAATAAGACCGGCATCTAAAAACAACTTGGCTACTTCACTTACTCTTCTTAAGTTTTCTACCCTGTCTTCTTTTGAAAAATGAAGGTCTCTGTTTAAACCATTGCGGATGTTATCTCCATCCAGCACATAAACTTTATATCCTTTATGAAAAAGGTAATGTTCCAGCCTTACAGCCAGCGTTGTTTTGCCAGAGCCAGATAAACCGGTGAGCCAGATGAGTTGAGGCTCCTGGCGTAGTACTCCCTTACGAAGCACATGGCTGATTTTTGTTTCAAACGGGAAAATATATTTCATCTGTTTTACAAATTATAATACCAGTAAATAAAAAATAAACAAATTGCTGAATAAATAATTGTTAGCGGAAAACCTACTTTAAAAAAATCTCTGAAGGAATAATTGCCAGGGCCATACACCATCAGGTTGCATTGATAACCTATTGGCGTCATAAAATCGCAGGTGGTTGCAAAAGCAATGGCTACAAACACAGGAGCAGTGGATAGGTGCAGTGTATTAGCCAATGAAAGGGCCAGAGGAAAAACAATGGCTATGGTTGCCGCATTTGTGATCACAGAAGTAATTAGAACTGTAGTGGCAAACAAGAGAAATATTGCCATACGGGGACTTGCCCCTCCAAAATTTAGCAGAAGTTGCGCCAGGACTTGTGCAGCACCGGATTTAGTTAAAGCAAGCCCTATTGCAAGTGATGATACCAACAACACAGCCAGGTCAAAATCAAAAACAGACTTGATATCACGCAACTTTAAAGTTTTTATTAATAAAAATAAAAGGATTCCTATTGAGGCTGATATAAACAGATCCATAACCCCGGTTATGCCAAGTATGAGCAAGATTACAGAGAATATGGTGATACACTGGCTAAGCAAAGATTTTTTAGAAGGTAACAGTGTTACATTATGACGTACTAAAAAAAACAGATCAGGATGTGTGTGCGGCATATTTTCATTTCCCAACAACAGCAATAAGTCGCCGGCATTTAAAACGGTTTCGCCTACTGAGCCTGTTACCCTTTTGCCGTGGCGATGTAAAGCAATAATGGAAGCATTAAACTTTCGTCTAAAGTCTGTTTCTTTAACTTTTTTTCCGATAAGAAAAGAGTTAGCAGGGATAATGGCTTCAAGGAATTGGTGATGTTTGTATTTATTCAATGCAACCGAATCGGGCAAAGAAAGACCCATACCATTTTTCATTAACTGTGTGATGGCATTTGTTCGTCCGGAAAAAAATAATTGATCGCCCTCGCAGATAATTTCTTCAGGAGAAACAGGTGAAATAGAATGACCTTTTCGATTTATCTCAAAAAGATAGATGTCTTTTAAATTACGAAGGGCTGCCTTTGTTATAGA